>JAZQZM010000040.1:0-27062 GCA_045634085.1 Bacteroidaceae bacterium | reverse complement strand
TTGTAAGAACTTTGCCATTTACCTCAAATGAACAGCCCTTGTCTTTTGTTCCAAGGTAAATCTGTTTCATTCCCATCATGTCGAAAGTACCCTCAATCTCCTCGCTGAACTCTACAGTGATAGTGGTGAGCTCTGCAACAGGCTCTGTCGGAGTTACAGCAACAACCTCAAATGGAGTCTCAGGCTCTGGTTCAACAGTGATTTCGCGCTCGGTAACAACGATTGTTGAACCAGCGTCATTTGCTGTCCAGTGGTTCACGCCGACATTCTGTGCATTGATGTACTGGCCGGCCTCTGCGTTAAGCAAGCAGAAACCGTTCTCGGCCTGTGCATTGTTTCCGGTTTGTGGGGCCATTGCAATGAATGCTGTAGCATCCTCAATGTTCTCAACGATTGTAACGTTGCCGCTACCTGTTGACTTGATTGCACCACCGGCCTTGCTTACCATCTTGAAACCTGTCCAAAGGTTGCCAACAAAGCCCCATGTATAGCTGTCGGCATTAGCCTCGTCAACAGTGGTGATAAGTTCGCCGTTAATCTTCCAAGGCATTTCTGCACCGGCACCCGGGTTAGTCATGTAAGAGAGGGAGTTTCCGTGAATCTGCGCATAGTACCACTTTGCGGGTTCTCCCTCGGCAACAGCCTCAAATGGATGCGCCTTGGTGATAGTGAGTTCAATGGTAACAGTCTCGTCGCCGCTTACTGTACCTTCGGGCTTTGCAGCACCGGTTACACCGTAAGGCGCAGAGAGTGTATAGTCGGGGTATGCCTCACCGGGAACAGCGATTGCCTCCTGTGTTGCAACAACATTGCCTTCATACTGGAACTTGTATGTAATTGTTGCAACGTTGTTGAGCATTGCGAGAGCCTCTGTCGGGTCAAAGTCGCCGGCCTCGATGAATGCAACGGCATTACCTGCGTCAACATCGCTCCAACCGTCAATAATCATCTGCTTGCTACCGCCAAGGTTGATGTATTTGTTGGTGTAGCCTTTGAAGTTTACACGTACACGGCAATCGCCCATCTTTGATGCATCGGCCAGTTCAATGGCCTCACCTCTGCCGGCAATGAGTGACTTGTCCGATTTTACGAACTTCTTTGCACCTACGCTGTAAAGATAGTAGTTCTCGCCATCGTTGCTCAATACTGCGAACTGCTGGTTTGCGTCCTCTGGGTTTGAAGCTTCTCCCAATTCTGCGTCAACTGTAGAGCAGAACTGGTCGTCCTTTACAGCCCAACCGCCACGGCTTGTTGTAGATACAGTGTAGCATTTGTTCTGATTGAACTCTGTGAGGTCATTTGGATAATCTACAACTACGATAGTTGAAGCCTCGGTGTCGATAATCTTGTAACAGTTTCCGGGGTCCTCTGTTGCCCAGCTGTTGACAACGATGCCGGCATCCATCTGGTTTGGCTCTTGAGAGTTCATACCGTTGCCTGCGATACACAGTTTCCAGTTGTATGTGCTGTTTGATGATGGAGTAATCTCCAGGGCATCAACAGCAGTATCGGACCATGAACCGTCCTTTGCCACATACTTGCCTGCACCTACACTGTAAAGGTAGTAGCTGCCGTCAATGTTCTCAATCTTGAACTGTTGGTCAGCATCATTCCAGTTTTTTGCAACTGTAGATGTACCAAGGTTCTTTGCATTGTTGGTGGAGATGCCTGCAGCATTCGCTGTCGTATTGTTCATCAAGAAGCAGCGTGCGCTCTCAATGAAATACGTCTTTTCGTTACTGAGCTGGTCAAGGCTCGTAACGGTCACCTCCTGTGCAAACGCTGTGGTTACCATAGCAACCATCAACGCCAAGAAAAATGTAAATTTTCTCATAAACATAGGTTTGGGTTAATAAATATAGTTTGTTGATAAAATTTGTGCAGTAATATGGGTAAAAACGTGTATTTTACCGTGTAATCAGTCTCTGTTCATACTTGCTGTATTGTTTACAATACACGTATGATATGCAAAAGTACTCATTTTTGTGCTTTTTGCAATCAATTTTCTGCAATTTTATAAAACTCTTTCTGTCAAGGTACATCACAGGTCTAGCCATGGTGATAGGCCTTGTCTTATTGCTGTCGGGTATTTTTCACCATTTCATCGTGGCTTTTTTTACTTTCTGCATTATACAGGCATGGTCTTGTCAATGTTCATATGATTGTTTTTAACAAATATTGTGATGTTTTTGTAAACCTACCCACTTGTTATTAGACACTTTTATAATATTTTTGCCAACATTAAAAAACTTTACTATAATATGAAAAAAATACTATTGATTGCATTGGTCGCAATGATTGCAGTTATTGATGCTGCTACTGCACAGCAGAAAACTACACTGAGTGCCGAGGTTTATGGTTACAAGAAGGATATGGTCTATTTTGATTGTATACAGACTCCGCTTATCGCAAAGGAGTTCCACACCAATCCCGGCGAGGTCCATGTCTATGATTTCGAATGTGACGGGCTTGTTTGCATGATGATCAATGGCCGTACCAATGTGATACTGCAGCCGGGTGACAGTCTGCATGTGAATATCGTCTACGAGGACAAGAACGTGAAAGTGGAGTACAGCGGTACTGAACGTGCAGTGCAGAACAACCGTCTGATGAATGGACTGAAGACTCTGCAGAACAGCTTGCGTTACAAGACCCAGCTCCTGGGTTGTGTGGCGCTTGACATAAAGCCAAAAGAACGTATCGATGATTCACGTGTGCTGCTGGAAAGGGCGACAGCCCTCATTGGCCGTAGCAAGGCAAGTGACGAGGCAAAGAACTATGTCGCTGCAATTGTAGACTATCATGTATACATGTCGTTCATTGAGTATCCTGTAATGTATGAGAGTACAAGAGGCCTGTCTGTTGCCGAGCAGGAGATTGGCGACTACTGGAGCATAGCCGACGGTTACGTGACAAGGGACGATGCCCAGGCACTGAGCTGTCCAGAATATGCAAGCCTGCTGATGCGTTACTGTTTCTTTATGAATGCCAAGGCGGCAAAGGAAAACGGCAAGGAGTACAGTATGCCCATGGTCATGGAGGGTATGTACGATGAGATTGCATCGTTCTACACCGGTGCCCAAAGGGATTTCCTATTGTATACCCTGTTGCGCAACTTTATAATGAACGGCCAGGAGATCGAGCGTGCTGATGCACTTTACAAGGATTACATTGAGAAATACAACAGCAATGAATTCTACAGGAGCATTCTTGACATGCTTCTGCAATAACCAGTGAAAACTTATAACTGAATATATATGAGAAAAGCTATCTCTGATTTCAAGTTTTTCTGCAGGATTTCCGTTACCGCAGTTCTGTTCATGTGCGGCATTGCCGGTGTGCAGGCGCAGGATGCGGCGGGATGGAAAGAGAAACCTGTGACATTGAGAGTCAGCAACCAGCCATTGGGTAAGGTGCTCGAACTGGTTGCCGAGGCTGCCGGTGCAAAGATAACCATGCAGGATGTCACGTTGTGGAACATAAACAAGCCCACAAGTCTTGCCGTCAAGGATAAACCGCTTGACAAGGTACTTGGAGAGCTGGTGGGTGACCAGAATGTCGTAATAAGATACGAGAGTGAGAACCTGATTATCCTTGAACCCGACAATTTCAAAAGTGCGGACAATAAGGAGTTCGGCATCTCGGGTATGGTACTTGACAAGGAGACCCAGGAACCACTCATTGGTGCTACAGTGCTTATTACTGACGGAACCGGCAAGGGCAAGGGTGCCCGCGGAGGCATTACCGACATTGACGGTAAGTTCAGCCTGCGTATCCGTAGTAAAGAGTCAATAAGTGTCTCTTATGTCGGTTACGAGACGGTGTCGAAGCAGATTCTGAAAAGCGAAAACAATATTGTCGTTGAACTCAAACCGAGTCTCGAGCTTGATGAGGTGGTGATTACCGGTATCAGCCGCAGAAGCAAGGACAGCTTTACGGGTAACTATGTCGAGGTGAAGGGCGATGACCTTAGAAAGATGAGTCCTACGAACATACTCAAGGGTCTGCAGTTCTTTGACCCCAGTTTTAAAATCATCGAGAACAACAGGAGTGGTTCCGACCCCAATGCCGAGCCCGATTTCCAGATACGCGGTGACCAGTCACTTGGCTCAAAGTCAATGAACAGCATGGACCTTATGCTTGATAATGTATCGAGCCGCCCCAACACTCCGCTATTCGTGCTCGACGGCTTTATTGTGCCTCTGAGCCGTATTCTTGACCTTGATCCTGAGCGTGTGGAGAACATCACTATCCTCAAGGATGCTGCAGCGACATCGGTATACGGTTCGCGTGCAGCCAACGGTGTAGTGGTTGTCGAGACAAAGGTCGCTCCCGACGGTGCCCTTTCGGTATCGTACAACGGTACGACCACCGTGCAGACACCCGACCTCACCGACTATAATATGATGGATGCTGCAACAAAGCTCGATACTGAGTGGAGAGCAGGACTTTATGATCCCAACAACGCAGCCCAGATGAACCTGTACAACAAGTACAGACGCAATGTTCTTGGTGGTGTGGATACATACTGGCTGTCGAAACCGTTGCGCACCGCCATACAGCACCGCCACTCTCTGAGTGTGGCCGGCGGTACCGAGGCTTTCCGTTATAGCCTTGATGTCAACGCTTCGATGCAGCCCGGTGTGATGAAAGAGTCGGAGAACCAGACAAAGGGTGTCAACTTCAACATGACATACCTCAAGGAGAAGTTTACAATGCGAGCCAACGTGAGCCTTTCCGAGTCGAACAGCCAGAACTCTCCCTATGGTTCATACTCGCAGTACACAAGGCTTAATCCTTATTATATCCCAGAGGACGCCAACGGCAAGCAGCTCAAGGTGCTCGACAACAATACGGTCAGCGGCCAGAGTAAGGTCATCACCAACCCATTGTACGATGCTACTGTGGGCATCAAGGACCAGACAAACAGCCTTAGCGTGACGACAAGCGTGAGCCTTGAGTATATGCTTCTGAGGAACCTGAGAATAACAGAGCAACTCTCATATTCACGAGGTCTGGCCGGTACTGACAGGTTCCTGCCTGCCGACCACACAAGTTTTGAACTTGAGGATGACCTCACCCGTAGGGGAAGCTACTACAAGAGCACCGGTGACATGTCGTCTTGGTCGAGCAACATGGGTATAAACTATAACCTTGTGGTAAACAAGCACCTGTTGAGCGTTTTTGCCAACTGGACAATCAGCGAGGACAGGAACAGTTATGTGAACCTCTCGGCCACAGGTTACCCCGACAAGCACATGAATGATTTCATATTCGGTAACAAGATGGAGACAAACATGAGCAACATCGGTAACGAGAACATTTCCCGTTCTATCGGTCTCATCGGCCAGTTCTCCTACAGCTATGACAACCGTTACTCGGTAGACTTCAATATGAGCGGCGAGGCGTCTTCGCGATATGCAAGGCATAACCTTGTGCCGTTCTGGTCATTCGGTACACGCTGGAATGCGCACAACGAGAAGTGGTTGCAGGGATACTTATCTAACCTTGTGCTCCGTGCAAGCTACGGTGTAACGGGAGAGCAGAACTTCAGTCCCTCCGATGCTATCGAGTATTATACATTCTCGGAAACAATGCGTCCGTACAACTCACTCCCTGTGCTCGGAGCCCTGTTGAGCGGCTTGAACAATACCGAACTTGGATGGGCCAAGACCCACAATACCAGCCTCTCGGTCGATTTGGGATTCTGGAAGAACCGTGTGAATTTCTCGTTCAACTATTACAACAACATAACAAAGGAACTGTTGACAAGCTATGACCTGGCTCCTTCAACGGGTTTCTCTTCAATGGTGATGAACGCGGGTGAGTTGCAGAACCGTGGTTTTGACGCTTCGTTGAACGTCATTGCGGTGCAGAACCTGCGCAAGCAGTTCTTCTGGACCATAAGCGCGAACGCCAACCACAACAGGAACAAGATACGCAAGCTCTCCGATTACCTCAAGAAGGTGAACGAGGAACAGATGAAGTCGGCCGATGCGCCGCTGCCACAGTACCGCGAGGGAGAGTCTACTACGACGCTTTATGTCGTGCGCTCTTTGGGTGTAGACCCTGTGACCGGCAAGGAGGTATATCTGAAACGTGACGGTACAAAGACTTTCGTGTGGAATGCCAATGACAAGGTCCCTGTGGGTGATACCAACCCTACAGTGAGCGGTACTGTATCGTCAAGTATAAACTGGAAGGATTTCTCATGCACACTCGGCTTTACATACAAGTATGGCGGAGTTGTGTATAACCAGACTCTTGTCGACAAAATTGAGAACCAGAATGTTGCGTACAACCTTGACCGCCGTGCCGGCCAGGGACGATGGGAAAAACCGGGCGACGTGAAACCTTATGTTGGCTTCAGCGCTACGGGTGCCAATACTCCGGCAAGTACAGGTTTCATCATGGATGACAATGAGATAAGGTTTGCTACACTGAACCTGGGATACAGGCTTACCGGCGAGAACTTCGCTTTCCTGCGCAATGCTAACATCGATGTGCTTGTACTGAACTTCACTACAAACGACCTTGCCCGCATTTCGCCCATCAGGATGGAACGTGGCCTTGATTATCCGTTTGCACGTTCATACACACTGTCGCTGTCGTTCATGTTCCGATAATTATACTCTAAAGACAATAGAAAGATGAGAAAGACCATTTATATACTTATAGCCGCAGTTGCAGGTCTAAGTCCGCTTGTATCCTGCTCCGACTGGCTCGATGTCACCCCCAATACCGATGTCCCTGCAAAGGAACTCTTTACCACTGAAACCGGTTTTACAAGTGCCCTTGCAGGCCTGTATATCTCAATGACCGATGAGAATACCTATGGAAAGAACCTCAGTTTCGGTCTTGTAGAGCAACTTGCGCAGATGTATGACAAGCTCCCTGACGGTACAACTGACCGTAACAGTGTGTATATCTACAGCCAGGAGACCAGTGGTGCATACAACACAAAGGGTGTGCTTGCCAATACGTGGGGTGCACAATATAACATTATAGCCAATGCCAACAACCTGCTCAAATGGTGGGATATCAATGGCGAGGCTGTAATTGCCGACACCATTACACGCCGCATGATACGTGGCGAGGCTCTTGCCTTGCGTGCTTTCCTGCACTTTGATCTGCTGCGCGGATGGGGCCCTGTGAACTACGCCGGGGACGAGAGTGTAAGGGAGATGAAGTGCATTCCTTACCGCACCGTTGCCGACCACTCGAAGCAACCGTTGTTGCCTGCAAGCGAGGTGGTTGCCAACATCATCAGCGACCTCAAGGAGGCGAGGGAGTGTCTGGAGTATGAGAAGAACCTTGACTTGAGTGACCGCATCGAGGGCAGGCACCTGCGTTTCAACTATCATGCTGTCAATGCAATGCTTGCGCGTGTATACAATTATGCCGGCGACAGGGAGAATGCAGCCATGCATGCCCGTATGGTGATAGAGCAGTGCGGACTTTCGCTTGAAAGCGGTAATGACAATGACCCGATACTTTCGACCGAGGTTATCTGCGGCCTGAATATGCATGAGCTCGAGGACAACCTGTCCGAGTATTTTGCCGTAGGCGAGAAGATGGCTACCAAGTACTATCTTGACATCACTACACTGAATGCGATATTCGAGAGTGTGGGCAGCGAGAGTGAGGATATGCGTGCCAAAAGTGCTGCATTCCACAGGAACAACGAACAGCAGAAGGCGATTTCGCTAAAATATGTCGAGAACGATAACGGTATCATTCCTCTCATACGTCTTCCCGAGATGCATTACATCGTATGTGAGGCTACCGAGGAGAATGATGAGGCTGCCGATAACGTGAACCTTGTGCGCAACAAGAGAGGTATCTCAAAGGCGAAGGACGTTGCGTGCGATACCGAAGAACTGCGTATTGCAGCCCTTGCTAAGGAGTACGGCAAGGAGTTCTACGGCGAGGGACAGTATTTCTGGTTCCTAAAGACTCATGGAATCGTCGCTGCACTGGCCCACTGCCCCGAGGTGACACTTGCCCATGAGAATTTCATATTCCCGCTTCCCGATGCCGAGTTGGAGTACGGCTGGACCGATGAGGAGAATGCAGTGGAATGAACGGGAGTATTTATGTTCTGATAAATTGTACACAGTATATGAAAAACAGAATTCATTATATGCTTTGGCTGGTAGGCCTTGTTTCGCTGCTTACCGCTTGTGAAAAGATAGAGCCCGAACTGTTCCACAAGGGTTCTGACGGAGCCTACTTCGATTACAGTTCGGCGTCCGATTATGAGAGAACCCTGAACTTCAGCGACCACATGGTGGGCGACCCCGATACCGTTACAGTGACACTCAGGGTAAAGCTCCTCGGCTACCTCATGGATAAGGAGCGTACACTCGCAGTAAAGACAAAGGAGATTGCCGGTTATGAGCCGGCCGATGTCACCATTGACAGGGTAGTGTTCTCAGACAAGGAGTATGAGAAAGACATCGAAATCAAGGTAAGACGCCCTGAGGTTGAGGACTCTGTCTATGCAATATGTATCTATCTCGACGGCAGCGGCGATCTGGGTACCGGCATAAAGGGAAAGGAAGAGGTGAATCTTTATGTGACTGAGTCGTATGCAAAGCCTTCGGTGTGGTACAGCCACATGGAGACATATCTTGGCGCATGGAACAAGGAGAAACATATATACCTGGCAAACCATACGGGCGATGACCATTTCTACTCAAGTCTCTATGACAATGATAAGGGTATCCATCTGTTCGATTCCATTGTTGCCCTCAATGTGAGTGCCGTGAATGCTTTGCTTGCAGAAGAACCTGAGGGTGAATCGGTGGCGGTAGACCTGCCCATACTAAAGGAGACCGATTATCCGGCTTACAGCGAACCCTACTTCTGGAGCGGATATGAGGAGCATTTGGGTCTATTCCGCGCAGGCAAGTTCTGCCGTTTTGTGATGATGCTCGGCGGTGCGACGACTGCCGATGTGGCAACTCTCTTTGCCGGCGATGAGGCAGCGCAGCGTATGGCGGCCGAGTCTGCGGGCTTGCACAAGGACGATGTCCTTTATATGCTTAACGAGTACTACAACCTTGCCCGTCAGGGATACGGCATACAGCAGCTCAGGGAAGTTTTCTGGGTTGAAATGAAGAACAGTGTGAACTATAACGTGAGAATCCCTTACTGGTGGGAAGACCCCGACATGCTTGGCACTGCAGCTATTGTAAAGAGATATTTCGGTGAGTATGAAAACGGCAAGTACCAGTTCATGCTCAAGACAATGCTCAAGGAGGACGGTGCCGGGGAGTTCAATGCTGCATCACTGTTACCTTTTGTATATGACAAAGCCAACGGAACGTATGCCTGGGATGAGACTCCATTGGGTACAAAGCAACTGTCGGGCGAGGATCGCCTTAAGGAGTGTTACCGCATAATAAAGGTTGCCAACGACAAGCGCCCCGCATCAATAAGGTATGATATTCCCGATGTGGAGCTTGACTGACCCTTGTTTCTTAGTATAAACAAACATTCTGAGTCTATAATATGGAAAGGACGATTAAGCGAATATATGATGTTGCCGCACTTTTTGCGGCAAGGGTGTTGCCTGTGCTACTTCTTGTGTTGCTTGCCGGCTGTTACAAGGACAAGGGTAACTATGACTACACGTTGGATACGATGAACGAGATAACATCTGTCACATTCTCGCCATCAGTAGTGAAGGCTGCCGACGGTGATGTCATCGAGGTGCAGCAGGCTCTTGATGAGGATGACAGGATGCGTCGCGTGGATGTGACTGTGGAGCAGACACTTGCCGATAATCTTGACAACCTTGATTTCTTCTGGTGCAGGACATATACTGATGAGGCTGGCAAGGCTGTCAAGGATACAATACTCTCACGTGGCTTCCTTGAACTCGAACTTCCTGTGGGCAAGGCTGTCTCATACAGCATATTTCTGCAGATATATGACAGAACAACAGACCTTTCGCACTACTCTTCGTTCAAGATAAGTACACGCCCTGTGTTCAAGAACAGCCTTTTTGTTCTTCATGGCAACGAGGGTAACCGAAAGGTAGGTAATATCGAAGTCATTGGTAACGAAACAAAGATTTACACCGATGTCAAGACCGTAACCAACGACAACAACCATTATGAGAATGCTACAGGCTTCGGATATACCACATTCATTGACATACCGGATGACCTTGCAGGCATTGGTGTCACTAGTACGCTTACTGTCTATGCCGGAAATGGCGAGACAAGGGCATACAATCCTCACGGAATGCATGTGAAGTATACTGCGTCGCAGATATTCAAGCCCGAAAGCGAGAACTTCTCATACCTGAAGACCGTGCAGACAGGTGACCCTTCAAACTACACCATGTACAAGATTGTATTTTCTCAGGACGGTAGTGTGTATGTAGGCAACCAGGTGCATGCACTCTACAAGCCGGGACTTGCCTGTGAGGAGAGTACCGACCTGCCGCACCAGACCGATTATGAGATTACTGCTGCTACTATCACGCACAACCGTTTCCTTATGTGGGATGCCAAGAACGGCCGTTTCCTCTACGCAGCAAAGGGGGACCCCGGCTTTGCGGGTGACGAGGGCAACTCAATCAGGCCCGATTATGTGTCGAAGAACCCTCTACTTGATGCAAACGTGGACTTCCGTACATTGCAGAAGTCGCCTGTGGGGCTTACCGCCGTTATGGGATATATGAACTATCGCGACAACTACAGCCAGCAGAACCCGTTCTTCATTTTCAAGGATGAGGCTACCGGGGAGTATTACCGTTACGAACTTCTCATGCAGAACATTGGTGACGGCAGCAAGGTAAGGAGATACCGCACTGCCGATGGCCGTGAGGTGAGTGAGGTGCTCTCGGCATATACAGTTGTAAGCGAGAAACGACTCGCAGGTCTCACACCGACTGACATGTCTACCATCACATACAACTCATGGTTCACTACAACGAACCTCTTCTTTGCCGAGGGAAACACTGTATACCGCTACAATGTATCCAACGGTGACAAGTATGTGGTGTATGAGGCTCCCGAGGGCTATAATGTCACTAAAATCAAGTTCCGTACCGAGGAGTCTTCTGCTTTCAGCGATGACCTGGGTCTCCACTTGAGCATTGTGCTGTTCAACGGCACCAACGGTGCTGTGGCCGAGATAAAGTTCGACACTGCAGCCGATGTGGACAGCTCTTTTGCACCGTTGTTCTATGACAGGGACAACGAGGGCAACCTGTGGGGCGAGATAAAGGATATCCAGTTCGTGAATGATTACATATACAAGATGATCTATTAAAAAGATACTATGAAAAGGATTTTTTTGACAGTATTGCTTGTGCTGTGCGGCATGACGGTTTCGTTTGCGCAGACCGGCAAGGTAACCATTAAGGGAAAGATTGACGGCATAAAGAAGGGACGTCTGTATCTGCTTGCCCGTTCATCCGAGGAGAAAACCGATACTCTGGGATATTGTGATTTCAAGAAAGGCAAGTTTACGCTTAAAGCATCTGTTGCCGAGCCTTTGGTTACTCAACTTGTGGTGGATGGCTTTGCTGGCGGTTTCATGCTTATTGCCGAGCCTGGTACATCGTACAGCGCCTGTTTGAGCGAGGGCGAGAACTTTTATATTGAAGGCGGTGTCCTCAACAACAGATATACGGCACATATGAAGGCTTCCGACTCCATGCGTGTGGTGATTGCCGGCATGCAGGAGCGTTACGATTCGCTGCGTACCGGGAGAAAACTACGCAGTGCAAGCCTTGTGAACGATTCCCTGCGCAATGAAAAGGAGAACCTTAGGCTCATGACGGATGGTTTCCTTGCAGCCAATGACAATATAATATCGGCATATACAATCTATTCGAACATTGTAATGCGTGATATGGCACTCAAGGAGACAAGGCGTATGTACGGCACTCTGGGGCAGGGTGCCAAGGCTACGCAGTACGGTCGAATGATAAAGGAACGCATAGAACGCCTGGCAAAGACCGACCGCGGTGCAAAGGCTCCCGATTTTACTTTGCCTGGTACCGACGGCAACCCCGTGACAATGAGTGAGGTAAGGGGAAAGATAAAGATTATTGATTTCTGGGCAAGCTGGTGCGGTCCGTGCCGCTTGAACAACCCTGCTCTCAAGGCACTTTACGATGAGTACCATGGTAAAGGTCTGGAGATAATTGGCGTGTCGCTCGATACCAATAAGGAGTCATGGCTCAAGGCCATTGAGAAGGATGGACTGAACTGGGTACATGTATCATCTCTAACCGGATGGGATTGCGAAACTGTACGTCTCTACAATGTCACAGGAGTACCTGCGATGATAATCCTTGACGAGTACAACAACGTTATGGCGACAGGTCTGCGTGGCGAGCAGCTGAAAGCGTTCATGAAGGAGAATCTTGAATAATAGAATAAGAACAAAAGACTATAGGCAATGAGAAAGTTATTTATAATTGTTTTGCTGGCAATGGCATCGATTGCTTCGGCTCAGGAGAAGAAGTTCGTCATAAAAGGCGAGATGAGCAGTCCTGTCATGTGCTACAGCAACGAGGCTGTTAAGGAGGTGAAACTCGAGAAAGAGGTTGACGGCGAGAAGGTGGTTATTGCTGCTTCGGCTGTCGAGAACAACAGATTCACATTGGAAGGCACTGTACCCGACATGATAGGGTTGTGCCACATAACAGGTTTTGACAATGGTGCAATATCTGTTTTCATTGAAGAGGGCAATATAACCGTCGGCCCTTTTGATGCGGCTTATCCGGTGGCGGCAAGGATTGGCGGCACTCCGTGTAACGATACATATCAGTCATACCTTGACATGTATAATGAATGTATCAAGGAGAGTAAAGTACGCATGAAGAATGCTCAGGAAAATATTCCTGCTGAGATTAAGGGTAATCAGGAGGCAGAACTTAAATTTACCTCTCCAATATTCTATGTCAACAACATGCACTTCAAGGTTGCGGTGCTGGATTTCATCTATGCTAACATTGACTCACCGGTTGTGTTGTACATAATAAAATATGCAATGGTGCCTACGTTTACAACCGATGTCATCAAGGGCTTCCTGGATGCGCTTCCACAGGAGCTGCACAGCCAGGCAATGTATAAGGAGCTTGTCAATGAGATACGTGCGGCAAACCTCAAGGAGGGTTCCGAGGCACCAGATGTCACAGGCTTTACACCCGACGGCAATGAGCTTGCTCTCTCCGATTTCCGTGGCAAGTACGTGTTCATTGATATCTGGGCAAGCTGGTGTGCTCCATGCCGCCGTGAGATTCCTTTCCTGAAGGAGGCGCTTGCATACTCCGAGAACAGCGAAAACCTTGTTGTGCTGAGCTATTCGATAGACAACGACAGGGATGCATGGGTCAACTGCATCGAAAAGAGCCAGCTTGTGCACAAGAACTGGGTGCATATCTCCACACTCAAAGGCTGGAATAGCGAGGGTGTCAAACTGCTCAATGTGAAGGGCGTTCCTCATACTGTGCTCATTGATCCCAATGGCAATGTGGTGGAGTTCGGCCTCAGGGGCGAGGAAATGGTAAAGAAACTGAAAGGCATCGTAGACGGTGCAGAAAAATAAATGGATAGGACTATGTTGAAAAGATTGTTATCGACTATAATGGCTGCTGCAGCCTGCATTGCTGTCTGCGCGCAGGGAACATGTGTAATCAACGGCGATTTGGCCGATTGTACCGTTGCTGACGGCAAAAAGATAAAGAAAGTTACTCTTGTACGCACCAATGAAAACGGCCAGGAGATAGAGGTCGCTACGGCCAAGGTAAAGAAAGGCAAGTATTCACTCAAGTATGAACTTGCCAAGGATGAACCTGTACTGATGCACAGGATAAAGGGCTTTGGCGAGGGAAAGGACGTAGAGGTCTTTGTAGAACCAGGCGAGGTTCTTATCAACCACATACAGGGGGCTAAGAGCATTGCTTATGGTACACCCTCGAATGACCTATATCTTGAGTTTACTGCTACCCGCGATGCGGAGAAGGCTGTCCTTGAATTGCCTGATGTTCCTGACCATGAGATTATGAAGATAAAGGCCGAACTCATAAGGATGCTCATTGACAACAACGCTTCGCCGGTTGCTCCGCTCATGATTGAACATACACTATTGCCTATGCTCACTCCTGCGTATGCCGAGCAGATGCTGAATACCGTAGCTGTCTCTTTGCACGGACATCCCTATTACATTTCGTTGCGCAACAAGGTGCTTGCCGATAACCTGAAGGTAGGTAACGAGATTCCAGATATCCAGTTGCCTCTTATCAATGGTGAGAAGAAACAGTTGGCCGATTTCCGTGGCAAGTACGTTGTTCTCAACTTCTGGGCAAACGGCAGTGCAAAGTCGGATGCCATGCTCGACGAGATTGAGCTTCTTCATGACATTCTCAAGGAGAATCCAGGCCAGGTTGTCATTGTCAGCTATGCGCTTGAGAGTGACAAGGCTGCGTGGGAGAATGCTGTCAAGAGCAAAGGCATGGACCGTGATGGCTGGTTAAACGCTTGTGACGGCTTGGGTGCCGATTCTCCGGTAGCAAAGCTTCTTGGTGTTGAAAAGACTCCGAGAATTGTCGTAGTAGAGCCTGAGGGCCGTGCCGTATCGCTTGATATGGATGTGGATGAACTGGTGATACGCATTGAGCAGATACTCTCCGGTGACCTTTATTATCTTGACCAGAAGGAATGATTATTCTTTTCTTGACAGACAACACTCTTTAAATGGCATTCTCAATTGGGAGTGCCATTTTTTTACATATTTGAGAATATTTCTATAATTTTCAGTTTCATTTCAGAATTGTATCTGATATTTGCATCAGAGATTACGGAATAGGTTTTCGTAGTAAGAATAATATTGACTGATAAACAACTGAAGATTATGAAACGATTTTTTATTTTATTGGCATTAGTTTTGCCTTTTGGAGTGTCTGTTGCATCTGCCGACAATGACAAGATTATAGACAAGAGTAAGTTACCTGCTGCAGCGCAGAGTTTCATCAATGAGCACTTTGCCAATGCAAAGCTCTCGTATGCAAAGCTCGACAAGGATTTCCTCGTTAGTAGCTATGAAGTTGTGTTTGCCGATGGCTCAAGACTTGAGTTCTCGAACAAAGGTGAGTGGGAAGAGGTTGATTGCCGCAGGAATGAGGTGCCCGCCGTACTTATCCCAGCTGCTTTGAGTGAATATGTGAAGGCGAATTATCCCGATAATAAGATTGTGCGCATTGAACGCGACAGCAGGGGGTACGAACTCAAATTGTCAAACGGCCTTGAACTCAAGTTCAACAAGGATTTCGTGATTGTCGATATTGACGATTGAAAGTGATATCATCTTTCTGTAGGGGCAGACCGGCATGTCTGCCCTTAATTGTTTGTCTTTGACTTTCATGGGCGAACACATCGGCAGCCTACAATATCCGACATACCCTTTACAAGATACAGAATGGGCAAGGATTTCTCCCTGCCCATTTGAGTTATTTGCGCTATGTGTGATTAAGCAAGCTCATCAATCATTGTTCTCACTTGACCATCACTTTCTTGCCATCAACAACGTAGATGCCCGCTTTGGTGATAGACTCGATTCTGCGGCCTGTGAGGTCATAGATTGTCTTCATTACCTTTGCATCTTCGCCAAGCACCTCCTCAATTCCTGTATCCTCAATTGTCCAGGTATATACGCCCTGGCAACTGCCGTTCTTGCCGTACCAACGTGTGTCGGGGTAACCCCACTCATCGATGTAGCTCTCGCCGGCATAGTCAACTACAACATCTGCAAGGTCAATTGAGTATTCACCAGGTTCAGTAACGGGTGTTGAAGCGTATTCATATCCATTCCACTCTGCATTTACAAGATATTCTATCATGTCTGTTGCACTGTAGCTTGAAGGGCAATAGGTCAGGATATATGATTTGTCTTTGCCTCTCAGTGCTATCTGGTACGAGATTGTCTGCCAGTTCTCATCCATAGATGGTGTTACGGTCTGGTTGAACCTTATTACAATCTTGTCAATCTGGCCCACTGTACCTGTTGCGGGAGTGACGCTTACAACCTCCAATGGAGTGATGACGAATGTGAAGAGTTCAACGGTTACAGAGTACTCCTCGTTCTCAACTCCGTCCATAGTAAACATTCCTGCGGGGATTACAAATGTATACAAGCCCTCCTCGGTGAATTCCTGGTCGAAGGTCACTGTAATCTTGTTGTTTGCCAATGCCGCTGTACCGGTTGTCTCGCCATCACCAGGCATGTAGACAACAACTGCTTCAGCACCCTCAACAAGCTTAACCTCATTTACATTCTTGAATGTGATTTCAAGGTTGCCAATCTCCTTTACTCTATCGCCTTCCTTGAAGTTGGTAACGAACGATGGTGTCGGGTCTATTACGTTGAATGAAGCGGAATAATAGTTGTTCAAGGCACCATCCTCGCTTATGAATATGCCATCATAGATATCAAGGTTGTATGTGCCGGGAGTGGCGATTGGTTCCTCAAGCTCCAATGTTACAGTCTTGCGGTCCTCGCTGTATATTACTTCGTTCTTGAAGTTTGCAACAGGTATCCAATTGTTGTCAACAATTGCCATACGGCTTGCATTAACACTTGCAATTGCTTTGGGGAATGTAATCTCAATCTTGTCGAGCTTTGTTACATCCTCAGCGGGTGAAATGTTCTCAACATCCATGGACGATGCTATGGTGAATGTAAAAGTACGCTCGGCAAACTCTTCACCATCAACACTCTTTATGCAGCCTGCTGGAATTGTATAGCTCCAAACACCCGGAGTCTCAATGTATTGGTCAACCATTTCCTCTTTGCCTTCTTTTTCGTTATAAACGCTTTTTTGCTCGAATAAGAAGACAACAGTGCTCTTCTCCAGCCACTCATTGTCGCTAATGCGTGTAATCTTTACAATATCACCGGTAGTGTTGTTCTTTACATCAATACCACCTTCGGGGAGCGTTGCAACAACATCCTTGTTGAATTGAAGACGGATGTTGTACACTGTAAAGGTTGACTTGCCATCGTCGGGGTCTGAATACTCCAATGCAAAAGCTGCATTCTCATCACCTTTGTCTTGTGCCATGGATGTTCCCAATATTGCGAACATTGACATGAATAGAAGTAAAAATTTCTTCATAAAATTAGGTTTTAGTTAATGATATTATCTTCTTTTTCAATCTATGTTTCCCCTTAGGGGAATTATATACCGCGAATATAGTTTAAAATAAACATCCGACAGTATGATATTATCATAAAATGTCATTATTTTATTATTTTTTAGAAAAAAGCGGTCAAAATGTTGTCTTTTGTCCATTTGAAGTTAAAAAGTAACAAAAGTGACCACCTCACAAACTTGCCGGATGCTCATGCCTATAAATGGAGTCTTGTTAGCAGTTGGCAAAAATAACGCTGAGATAAACAGTATAGATGTGGAATTGCAGTTTAGACAGTTGTCTGTACATAAATAAACAATCCCTTGCAAGTTGCCTTACAAGGGATTGTTCACAATTAGTACTCGAAGCGGGAGTATTGAATATACACCTTATTCCACTTAAATATCATTGATTGTCAATTGGTTGCAAAAACGATGATTTTCTTTGAATGTAACGGAATGTAATAGAAATACCGATTTGTTTATGTAAATGTTTATGTAGAATTGTGCAGTAAATAACTTCTGTTGAAATCTATATAACTCAAATTAATTTCATATCAAAATAATCTTGTTTTGACTCTAGCCGGTGAGTATTTATAGTTCAGTATAATCTAAAAGATTATTTTAAAATCAATGGAAAAGTACTACCTTTGCATCGTGAACACAAATAGTGTGCACGGACATATTTTAGAAAGCGCATTCGCTTTATTCTGAACCTTGTAAACTTGGACACTTTACAAAAGCATAATCAGAATATCGAGAAGAACGCTCTCTTGGTTTGTATTTATTTATATCAAAATACATTCCAAGTGGGGCTGTCTATCCTTATCTGTTATGCAAGGGAGTCCAAGCCCTACAAGGAAGATAAGGCAATGACTGGCTCCACTTTCTTTTTATGTTTCCCTTCCTGTTTTAAAACTTATATAAACATCGTAGAGCCATAGATGTGAAAGTATTTTATGAAATATTTAAACACATTTAGAGGGTTCTTATTAACCCTATTACTAGTTTGCGTAGGCTCTGTTTCTGCTCATGATTTTGAGGTTGGTGGGATATATTATAAGATTTTATCCGAAACAGACAAAACTGTTGAAGTTACTTATAAAGGAAATTCCGACAGTGAATATTCAAATGAATACATTGGTAATGTGGTGATACCAACAACTGTAACTAAATTGGAATTCAATACAACAGTTATTAAAACATTCAATGCTTGGACCTCAACTAACAAAAGTCATAGTACAACATCGCAAAAAAGTTATACACTGAATGTTGAAGCTGACAACATACTTAAATTTGATTGGTCGGTAAGCAGTGAGAAAAATTATGATTGGCTAACGATAACACTTGACGGAACTGAAATTGTAAAGAAAAGTGGAACCCTATCTGGTAGTTACGAAAAGACTTTTACAACTGCTGGTACGCACACTCTTATTGTAAAATACACAAAAGACAATGTACAGTCCTCGGGAAATGATGAGGGGGAAATTTACAACATAACTTTAAATAGTGTGGTAAGTACTGCTAACGGAATCACTTATCGAGTTACAGCCATTGGAGATTGGGCGTTTTATAATTGCAGCGGTATTACAAGCGTTGAAATTCCTGGCAGTGTTATGGATTTAGGTAAAATGGCATTTTTTGGATGTAATAATATCACAAATATAGTATTTCCTAATAGTTTGGTTTCAATTGGAGCTTGTGCGTTTGAGGGTTGTGCAATAGCGAATATAACAATTCCTAAAAATGTTACTCAAATAGGAAGGCGGGCATTTGGTAAAAGCAAATATATTGAAAGTATTTTAGTAGAGTCTGGTAATTCTGTATATGATAGTCGTTCTAATTGTAATGCAATAATAGAAACATCTACCAATACGCTTATAAGTGGCTGCAAAAATACAAAAATACCAAATAGCGTTACAAGTATCGGAGATTGCGCGTTTCATGTTTGTACGACACTTACGGATATTGAGATCCCAAATAGTGTTGTAAGTATTGGCGAAAGTGCATTTACAACCTGTACCGGTATTACAAATGTTATAATTCCAGGTAGCGCAACAAGCATTGGAGATTATGCGTTCCAAAATTGTTCAAACCTTAATGATATTAAATTCAATAGTAATCCATCGCTAGGAGAATATGCAATACCCTCAACAGCAAAGTGCCACCTGATACTTGATGACAGCAATGCTACTGATTTTGACATAACAAACGCCAATACTTACGCCGATGTGAGTTATTCACGTACCATTACAGAGGGTAAATTGGGAACAATCATTCTGCCTTTTGCCCCTAATGCGGCAAGCCTTGAAAACTATGCATTCTTTAAACTAGCAGAGTGTGGTGATGGTTATATGAAGTTTGAAGAGGTTACTATTCCTGTTGCAAATACTCCATATATTTATACTCTGCGCGAGGGTAAAGAGAATGTTGCAATAACTGGTGCTGAAACAACAATTTCCTCAACAGTAGAAACTCCTGTTGTTGATGGCTGGCAAACAATCGGTTCATTTACAAATCAAGCATTAGACACGAGCGATGGCAACTATTATGCTTTTTCACCTTCCAAAAACGAAATAAACAAGATAACAAAGAAATTAACCGTATTGCCATACCGCGCATATTTCAAGAGCGACAATGCTTCAAAGTCTGCATACAGTGTATATATAAGCGGAACAACTGGCGTTAAAGAGGTTTTGTCAAGTGAAATTGATGGCTTTGAAACCGAGGTCGTTTATGATTTGAGCGGTCGTAAAATTCTTGACCCAGTAAAAGGTGGCATTTACATTATAAACGGTAAAAAAGTAAAATTTTAAGTACTATGAAGAAAACATATATAGAACCTATAATAACAGAAACAATAGTAGTTACAAATGAGATGATAGCAACCTCTATTCCAGTTGGTGAGGATGTTGAGAGTGGCGTAACCGGAGCGAATCAACATCGTGGAGAATGGGGAAATTTATGGAAATAAAGTTATCCCCCCCCTCATTTCTTACGCCCCCTTGTGGTGGGTTTTACATAGAGTGCACCTTTTCTAATGGTGCACTTTTTGTTTTTATATATGGGTTCATCATTCTCGCCAAGTTTGCTGAAATAGTTATTAATAGAAATTGGATTTTTTGTACATTTGGGGATGCTATGTGTTTGCATTGGTGGTAATTGCTGGAAATACAATCAAAAAAGGATATAATAATGGAGAAAATGTTGATGACTGAACAAGAAGAACAAAGATTGATAGAAGAATATAAAAAAGAAGTACAACTGCAAATGGAAACACTTCAGCCATTGTTGGATGAGTATGAGTTCACACTTGCACCATATGATACATGTATATTGAGACAAAGGGAAATGTTTTGGTGGGGGAATGAAGATGTTGAATGTATTTTAGAATTGGCTAAAATTTTAAAGTTCTTTAATTTGTGTGGAGAGGGAAATGAGTATAAAATTAAAAGTACTATTCTTGATGATGAGTCAGGCAAAATAAAAGGTTGGCCAGAAGAGGTTGGATTTAAGTCACCAGGGATTTATAGACTTATATATAATGAACTTTCGCAAAAACTTGCGATATTTTATGATTATAATATATTAAAGTCTAACGATGAAAATGATGACTTGGAAGAGAATGATGATTTGTGTGAATTCAAGTCAGATTTTGGGCGTACTTATGGTGAACTCTGTTTCTACTCAAATGAAGAACTGGATGCGATTATTGAAGAGTATGAGTTTCGGAAAAAAATAAGTCCTGATGATTATGGGTCTATGGGTAAACACAAAAGGGAATCCAGTGCTCGATTAGGAAATATTGCTTCGATGATTTGCAGAGATCTTAATGATAAAGGAAATTTTGGGAGTGCTAAAAAAGTAAAACAATATTCTTTTATTTATGATGTTTTTGTTCTGTATGGTTTAATAAGTGATGGGTGTGGAAAAGGGCATAAAGGCTATATTGGAAAGGAGAAATACCAAAATGTAAAAAACTGGGTAAAGGCATACAAAACTTTTAAACAAAAAGTGGAACCTTTAATAAAAGAAAGAATGTATAAATTGGGTATGAATTAATAAGACTCTAAATTCTAAAATGGGGTAAAAAAGTATGGTGAAAACCTGAATTTTTACCCCACTTTATTTTTCCTTTATGTATAAATCCTTCTATTACCTTTGCCCCGAAACCGGACAAAAATGTGCAAAGTGTTCATTGGAGAGTTCGGAGTATTAAAATATGACTTTTGAGACAAATGTATCAGTAGTAGAATGTTTGCCCGTGGTAATAGTGCCTAAAGGCGAGTGGGATGATTTTAACAAGGGACTCCGTGCGTTGAGAAAATGCCTGGAGAAAAATTGCAAACCATACAATAACTGTCGGACAAAATCTGCAAAGAAAAGAAGACGTAGAACAGATGTTGCTTCTGTATGTGATAGCGCAAAGAGGTGGTGTGATTTAATTCCCGTAATTCTTGTGCTTGCAGCTTTTATCGCAGGAGAAATCTTGCACCTGGATAGTGGTGCTCTGGATAGATTGCTTTATATCATTGCTGCGTATTCCCAAACGCTTATGTCTCGACCGAAGAAGAGCGGGCTGTGGTTGAATTAAATCATTATTGTGAATTTCAAAACTTGATAAAAGTTTTGGTTGCTTTAACTTTAAGTCTGTAGTATCTTTGTGATAACAAGAATGTAATGCAATGATAGAAAAGAGTATAAAGGTAGAATGTGATGTACAAAGCGAAAGATGTTAAACAGTTAATTGTGTAATGTGATAATTTTATGTTGAGTATAAGAGAATTCATGGATGTCTATGATTGTGACAATCCGAATGTAAACGATGAATTTAAAAATAGGGTAGTTACTCTTGTGGAGAAACTGCAAACATATGAATATCGAATCAGTCAAAACAAAACGCGGCAGTTTATAGATGACTATTTTGATGAACTATTTCCAAGAAGAGTTGAGCATCGTGAGGGCTTTTTACCATGGAAATGCTATTGGGATAGAAGTTTTGAGTATTGTCTTCCTATGATTGAATATTATTATATGGTGTATGATGAATGGAAAGGCAAAGGAGAAAAGACAAGTCCAGATGCATATGCGCATCTCTATGTAATGCAATGCTATAATTGTTTAGCAAATATTCCTTACAGTCGTCAAGAAATACCGCATAAAGATGTAACTGATGTGGAATTAAGGTTGTTTATTAAGCGAGTAATGCAACCGCAAACAGAAACAACAAAAAGTATAAATCGTGATAATTTCTTATTCGGATTGTTCAAAAATAATGAAGCTGTGTATGACAAGTTTTTTGAACAGTGTGATGGAAAAACCAAAATTGATGTTGTCATTGAGCTTATAGCTGTCACAATAGTTTTGTATGGGGAAAAGGATTATTTATCACATTTGTTGAAAGAAAATGACCGTACGGCACTTTATAAAATATTATCTAAATATTTTCAGTTGGCTGATCTAGCGACATTCAATAAGACGCTTGAATCATTTAATGCTATGCCAGAAGCACGGAAACGGAAAATAAACAAGTCAAAGATCATTTATCAAAATATTTTGGATGGAAAGTTGTAATATATTGCAACTTTTATTACATTTGCGCAATGAAAGAGGAAAGGAAAATATTATATTACAAAACCTACTTTATTGATTTCTTCAATTCTTTGGAGGTTGGAGCAAAGAGAAAGGTTGCTTATGTCCTTGATATGATTAAGACCCAAGAGCGAGTGAACCAAAACTTTGTAAAGCATATTCGTGACGGAATCTTTGAGTTAAGGGCAAGTCATAACGGAAATATTTACCGTGCATTCTTTATTTTTGATGATGGTAATATTGTGATGCTATTCAATGGCTTCCAAAAGAAAACTCAAAAGACTCCGAACAAAGAAATAGAACAAGCGTTGAAACTTAAAAATGAATATTATGAAAGCAAACCCTAACATTAACAGTATGGATGATGTACTTGATAACCTTTATGGTGCTGTGGGTACACCAGAAAGAGAAAACTTTAGAAAAGAGGCTTATGCTTATTGTGTTGGGCAATTGATTCACGATACAAGAAAGCAGGAGAAGATGACTCAAGAAACCTTGGCAAAGAAAGTAGGAGCGGACAAGTCCTATATTTCAAAGATTGAAAAAGGAGTGATTGAACCAGGTGCAAGTATGTTCTATCGCATCATTGAAGCATTGGGAATGAGGATTGAGATTGTAAAGCCAATTGGATAAATAAGTTTAAAGGGTATCACTTTTGAAGTGGTACTCTTTTTTTGAATATGAGAGTGTAATCTAGATGGGTTACACTCTTTTTGCGTATTCTTTGCGTATTTGCGCACAAAATGCGCACAGTTACAAATTGTTTGCTAGTATCTGTATAACACCCTAATTTCGAGGAGTCAAAAGACTGTAAACAATGTGCAGTAAATTGTTTCTGTCGGCTGACCCGGTGCTTGCAGACCGATAAACAAGAGGCGTTCTCTTTTACTGCAACGGATAACAGCAGGCACCTGATTTTTTATGAAGACTTGTTTTAAGTATACAAAAGAACATAGGACAAAAACAAAAAACGATTTCGTTGAGATAACCATTCGTAGAGGTTATGTGCGGTGTTCTGTTAATGTACATTCGCTTTCGAAAGCGATAAAATTCTTGGCTCGAATTGTGATTTGGGTAAAATGTTTATGTACATAGACACGGCAATCCCTTGCAAGTTGCCTTACAAGGGATTGTTCACAATTAGTACTCGAAGCGGGACTTGAACCCGCACGGCGTTTAAATGCCAAAGGATTTTAAGTCACCACCGAATCCACCATTCGAGCTATGTGTTTACCTCTCTTATCTAATTGTAAATCTTGTATTTAACTCAAGCAATAACAGCGTACTTGAGTCATAGTTTTTCGCTTGGTTTACATATTGGTTTACACGTCGTGTGTAACTCAATGCTTCAATTCGTACTGTTAAATATCTCTCGCAGTGATTTCTGCATTACAAAGGTAATGTTCTTTAGCTACAAAACAAACGATAAAAGGAGGTTTTTGCCACTTCGTCATATCTTTTTTAAGCGTTTCGACTTACTGTATATCGCGGTATTTTACAGTTTGCCGAACACTGAAAAAAACATAAAAAGCCTGTCTATCCGTGTGGGTAGGCAGGCTTTTGTTAGTGTATTTATTTTACGTCTTCCAAGAATTTCGATTTGAAAACATCTACGGGTGCGACGGCGAGTTGTTCCATAGAAATTCCTCGTCTTTCCATTTCTTTTTTAATCAGTGGTTTTATTATTGTTGTGCTTTGTAATTATATTGACAAGCCTTGTCGTCTGTAAAATGACAGTAGAGATGAAAGTTCCAAATATTGCTGTACTGCCGACAGTCCCCCCAAATAGACAGAACGAATAACTGTAGTACCATTCGTTCCTGTGTGCATATTCCCAATGTTCTTCCATCTGTGCTGATGGGTCGAAACATAAAAGCCAACAATAGCAAACACTGTCAGCACAATTATATGATATGGCCATTTTTACCTTTAAGCTGTATGTATGTAAACAGCGCGAAAGGAATCGTGACTATAATAAAATAGAAAGGCTCTGCAACTAATCGCATAGGGAGTCTGCATCCTGCTACTGTAAAAAATGCCAAAGGTACTATGCTTGCTACCTCAAGAATATAAGTAATAATCTGTGTGGAAAGCGCGTTCTTTTTCTCATCCAATCCCTCTGTAGTGTTGTTATGTGTCTTTTTGTATATAAACGTAATCAATGGCAATATTAGCAACAAAGCAGCGAGAAGTCCAAACTCTATAAACCCTGCAATCAATAAGAATGCAAGATAGGATATGCTTATTGTCTTAAGTGCCTTTGCTAATATGGACGGAGTTTTATTTGTTGTCATTTGTAGTTTGAATTTGTTTATGCAGTAGTTATAATTGGTTAGGCAGGCTTTTGTTGGTGTATTATTCTACTTTGTCTGATGATTCCGATTCATTTTCTTTTTTCTTTCTACAAGCAATGTTTCCAAATAAAAGTATTAGATGTCCTATAGATAAACCTATAAACCATTCTACTTGGTTATTTATCAAATCCCATCTAGTAGACCTCATTATATCAGTTGCGAAATATAACTTATCTTGAGCATATGGATATTCAAACCATCCGTCTTTTACGAAAATCATGAATGAAATTACAAACCATATTGTAAGTAAAAACAATCGGTATATTTTACCGTATGCTTCCATTTTTGATATTATAATGAAATTAAGAATTCCCATTATAAGCATCAAATATGGTATTATTATGACACAGGTATATCTTACCCAATCATATATTTGGTCTTCACTTGCAAATTTTTCAATTATGTTTAATATAAAATCTGTCATAATATTATTTGTTGTTTGGAATTATTGTCACTAAACGATGTAGAGACTTACCTATAGGATGGAGGGCTAATATTACGCAAATTTAATGTAGAGACAATTCCCATCTAGGTCTGTATATTCTATAGGCATACCATATAGTTCTCCACTAGCTTCAATAGAAGACATAAAATTCATTGAGACTTGTTCTAAGCAAGCTCCTACGGGACTGTCATCAAAAGAGTTTTTGTAAACGATAATTCCTTTATAGCCTACATTACCTATATTATAGTCTGGGATAAAAGCTTGAGTGCTACCATCAAAGTCGCATTCTCCCATAAAAGGGGGACAACCAAGTCCGTAATCACCCTCTATGAACATAGCATAAACTCCGTATCTTCCCCTTAGAGTGGAGATTATTATGTTAAGATATGAATCAAATGTCATAATTACATCATTTTATTTTTCAAATTATTTATATGTATCAAGATAGCACGGTGGATTTCTGTTCCTTTCATATTTACACTTGTTCCAAATAGAGTATCTACCAATAGATAAGGCATATATTTATCCACAAATTTAGCGACAATAATAGGATAATGTACCTTTATCATATGTGCTTGCTCTCCTTGGGCTTTCCATATATGCGCCAAACAATCAACATAGACAAGTAAATCTTCGTAAAATATTCTACCACATCTGCTTACGTGTGAAGAGAGGACTAAGTCCAATCCGTCACACCACGAATCAACATAATCTCTTTGCGTTGACCTCAATTTTCCACCTGTTATGCTTAAACAATCTTTGCAAAACTCTTCATAAGATTCTCCAGTTATTCTACCTATTGCAATAGATGGCATTTCTGAGCGAAATTCGTTAGTTATTGCATACCCCATTGCATTTACTTCAATGCAAATGTCATATGTTCTAAATCCGCCATTATATTTGTCTGTGAATGAGAATGACTTAATCATTTTTTTTGTGTTTTTAATAAAAATATAAGTGTATTTTATTGTTGTCTTAATCTAAAACAACATCAATATAATCTCCCTCCCAGGTCACTTCATCTACGGATAAACCAAATATTTGTTTTGATGAATTAATTGTATTCATAAGTTCTCTAATATTTGCACCATAAATAGCAATAGAATGTAATTTCCCATTCATACCATAGAATGAAAAGCGATTTAACATATATCCTCCATTCGAAATTTGAATATAAGTTGAACCATCATACCCTTTTGTGACATTAAAACCTGCATAAGCAGGGTTGTTCCTAAACTTGTTATATAGAGCATCGATTATTCGTTCTCCTTCTGCTCCAACATTATTGTTAAATCCAAACATAGAAAATAATATTATGCCCCCCAATTCCCTGATGAAAGCGGATAAAAAAATAAGGTGTGGGAACTATATTTGCTTTATCCTATTGATGGGGCTTCTCGCATTGCCTTTGTACCGGATAAAGCAATAGCCCACACCAATTGGATATGTATAAAGCCACTACGGGCTGTACAAACCAATGATGCGGTGCTACTGCTCATTATCTTCGGTACTT
>JAZQZM010000039.1:0-3825 GCA_045634085.1 Bacteroidaceae bacterium | reverse complement strand
GGTGGTGGCGCCACTTGTGCCGCGACTACTGTATCAATAGAGCTCCTGCAAATATTTGATTGTTTGTTTCATTTGTTGTAGCGCTTCTTTGTATCTTTGCACTCTGTAAAATAAAAACAGCTATCATGATATTCTTTACTTCGGAAAATATCTTTTTTATAGGTTCCATACTTATATTCTGCAGTATTCTCATCACCAAGGCCGGAGGACGTTTCGGTATGCCAACCCTGCTCCTGTTCCTTGTAGCCGGAATGCTGTTCGGACGCGATGGCCTGGGTGTACATTTTGACAATATCGGTCAGGCGCAGTTCGTGGGCATGGCGGCACTTTGCGTAATTCTCTTTACGGGTGGTGTTGAGACAAGAATCGATGATATAAAACCGGTGCTGGGTCCTGGATTGACCCTCTCGACAGTGGGTGTGCTGCTGACGACACTTTTTACCGGTGCATTCATCTTCGGGCTCTCAGAGTGGGAACTCCTGTCTTTTGAACTTCCACTCATTACATGCTTCCTGCTTGCCGCAACAATGTCGTCAACCGATTCGGCTACGGTATTCAATATACTGCGAGGCAAGAACATGAGGCTCAAGAATAACCTGCAGCCGATGCTTGAACTTGAAAGTGGAAGTAATGACCCCATGGCGTATATCCTTACGATTGTCCTCATACAGCTTGCATTGACTGTTGGCGATGCCGATTTATCTACTTTGAAAGCACCTGAACTGATAGTAAACAGTCTTACCATACTTGTGCAGCAGTTCGCGGCCGGTGCCATGATTGGTGGCGGAGCCGGCTTTGCTACCATGTGGATTATGAACAAGGTGAATCTTAACAATATCCCGCTGTACTCGATAATGCTCATGAGCATTGTGTTCTTTACATTTGCCATGACAGACATGCTGGGAGGTAACGGTTATCTTGCGGTGTATGTGGCCGGTATCATTGTGGGAAACAATAAAATGAAGAGCCGTAAACAGGTTGTGGCCTTCTTCGACGGCCTTACATGGATTATGCAGATAGGCATGTTCCTTCTGCTCGGTCTGCTTGTTGATCCGAGTGAGATGTGGAAAACGGCGGTAGCTGCGCTACTGATTGGTGCATTCATGATATTGTGCGCCCGTCCGTTGAGTGTTCTCATATCACTGCTGCCGTTCAAGAACATCAATTTCGGCTCAAAGATATTCGTTTCCTGGGTAGGTCTTAGAGGTGCTGTTCCCATTATCTTTGCAATATATCCGGTAGTGGAGGGCGTGCCCGGCAGTAGCGATATATTCAATATTGTGTTCTTTATTACGCTGCTCTCTATGGTGCTTCAGGGAGGAACTATCGCGCTTGCTGCGCAAAAGCTTGAACTGCTTCTTCCGCCTGCCGAAAAGAGCCATTTTGATGTTGAATTGCCTGATGAGGCCGGTGAACTTAATGAGATTACAGTTACTGCAGAACTGCTTGAAGAGAAGGGCAACACCCTGCAGTCGCTTGGTTTGCCTAAAGGTGTCCTGGTTATGCTGGTAAAGCGCGGCGACAGGTATATGGTGCCCGACGGGTCACTGAAACTTTCCGAAGGTGACCATCTGCTCATGGTTGCAAGTTCTGATTTTGAACAGAAAGAGTAGTGCAATCTGTTGTGTAGCTTCTGTGGCCAGTGATGAAGGTGTCGGTTGCATCTTTCTGAATATACTGACATCATAGTAAATGGAGCATGCGGTAGCATGCTCCATTTGTGTAACAGTCGACCTGTAAGCCGGGTTCTGTGCCTCTTGCGAGGTGTCTGTCATTCATCTATGCAGTGTGTCGCCACAATGCTAAAGCGTTCTACCCTCCGGCTTAGGCGAGCTACCCTCAAGCGCCGGTTTACATGAACTTGCAGCCTCCAAGACACACGGCCCGTACATCGCTGCACGGCCGGTGGGCTCTTACCCCACCTTCTCACCCTTACCCCGTGAGGGGCGGTTATTTTCTTCTGCGTTACTCTGCCTTCGCAAGCAGCTTTCTGTTAGGAAGTGGAGTGCTCTGTGCTGCCCGGACTTTCCTCCTTTGCCTTACGGCAACGGCGACAGACCGGTCGGCTGTTTTGCTGGTGCAAAGGTAATAAAAAAGTTCGGACCCTCTCTCATGTGTAAAACTCTTTTCTTCTGGTTTTGCCTGTGTTGGACGTTACTTTGTACACTTTACCATATGCGTGACTAAAAAATAGGGCATATTGTTTGTGCTGTTGTTTTTTTTTCTTACCTTTGCAGGAGATTTAGATAATGTATGGGTAAGTCCTATACGGCCAGCTCCTGATGAATCCTCCAGGGCTTGACCGCAGCAAAGGTAGTCGGTTGTAGCGGCGCGATATGGGTAGCTTACCCACCCCATAGGCGAGTGCATATGCACTCGCTTTTTTGTTGACATATAGAAGAACTGGATGAAACGGAACAAAGAAGTGGGCGACCCAAAAGAAAAACGGGACGCACACTTTTGTCATGAGGTTGAATAAAAAGAGTTATTTTTAGGTGTGCGAAGCCTGAAAAAGCGCAACCGACGCTGTAATGCGAGAGCAGAGAGTGCCCGCATTCTATGCCGAGCTACGAGGAGGAAAAGCCACTTAGTGGGTTAATTTACTAAGCGTAAATGAGCATTTTGAGGGCGAGCACAACAACAAAAGAGCCTTTTTAGTCATCCTCTCATTATGTAATATGTAGGAGTTGTTCTCAGTTCCTTCTGATTCTTATTTGTATTGCATTCTTGATTGGTGTGTCATTGATAATTACAAGGTAACCTCCGCCTCCGGCACCGGTTATCTTGTAGCCTTTGACTGTGTCCTTGTATTCGTCGATGGCCTTCTGTACATGTGTCGAAACCATGTTCGGGAACATTGCAATCTGTGCCTCGAATGCGGCTGTGCAGGCCTTTCCCCATGCTGTCACGTCTTTTTGCAACAATGCTTTCCAACAGTCGTCGGCAGCCTCGGCAAGTGCCTTGGCTCCGGCTTGGTCAATGTGTGTGTCGGCCAGTACGTCGTAGCTGCTGTCGCGTGGTGCAAGCGGTACAAGCCACAGGTTCTTCTCAATGAAGTCAAGTATGCCGGCGTCTTTTACGGTTTCAATATTCTCGGGCCAGTATCCGCCGTCGTAGTTAAGACGGTTGAGTCCTGGCATTACAATGCCTATGGCATCCTGTGAACCGCTGATGTATGGGCTTCCTGGAGGGTTTTCGTAGCGGAATACCATCTTTGCAAGTGTCTCGCGGTCGCCCTCGGGGATGTCGACGTGCCACATCTCAATGGCGGCCTTGCGCGATGATGTGCTCATGCCGCCGCGGTTGTTGAAGTCGTAGTCCGGCTCGATGCTGATGGTGAGCACAGGTCCGCCATGGTGTTTGCTTACGTATGGCTGGTCGAGCCATCCGCCTGCAAGGTCAATACGGTAGGGGATGTTGCACTCCTGACGCAGTGCGGTTGTGGAACGTGTCGGCAGTCCGGCCTCGGGGATGCGTGTGCTTACGACCAGTTCAATGCCGTTCTCTTCGCAGAAGCGTTTCTTGCCGGGGGTATATCCGTCGCTGTTCACGAAGAAGATGTCCGGTTTCAATTGCTTGACATCCTCTTCAAAGTCCAGTATTCCACTGCCGCTGTTGATGAATGCGTCCTTTACGTAGCGTATTGCTTTTACCATATACAGGCGTTCGCGTTCGGTGTTTATGGTCTTGCGGTCCTTGAGTTCGCGTATTGTTGCGTCGGAACCGATACCGACGTAAAGGTCGCCGTATGATGCGGCTTCCTTGAAGAATGCTACGTGTCCCGAATGGAGCATGTCGTAGCAGCCTGATACGAATACTTTCTTG
>JAZQZM010000038.1:0-35434 GCA_045634085.1 Bacteroidaceae bacterium | reverse complement strand
CAAGCCTTTCGGTGGTATCAAGGTAGTTGAGAAGGCTTGCGCCGAGAACGGTGTTCCTGTTGATGAGAGAGTTAAGGATATCTTCTATCACTACCGCAAGACTCACAATGACGGTGTATTCGATGCTTACAACGAGGAGATTCGTATGTACCGTTCTTTGGGCTTCTTGACTGGTCTGCCCGATAACTACGCACGTGGTCGTATAATCGGTGACTACCGTCGTCTTGCCCTCTATGGTCTTGACCGTCTTATCGAGGCTAAGCAGGCTGACTTGAAGGGTCTCGTAAGCCCAATGACTGAGCACACTATCCGTCTTCGTGAGGAGGTTGCCGAGCAGATCAAGGCTTTGAAGGAGATGAAGGTTCTTGGCGAGTACTATGGTCTCGACCTCTCTCGTCCTGCTACATCGGCTCAGGAGGCTGTTCAGTGGACATACATGGCATACCTTGCTGCCGTTAAGGAGCAGGACGGTGCTGCTATGTCACTCGGTAACGTGTCTTCTTTCCTCGATATCTACATCCAGTATGACCTTGACAATGGCAACATTGACGAGACATTTGCTCAGGAGCTTATCGACCAGTTCGTTATCAAACTCCGCATGGTTCGCCACTTGCGTATGCAGTCTTACAATGACCTCTTCGCCGGTGACCCGACATGGGTAACTGAGGCTATCGGTGGACGTTTCAATGATGGTCGTACAAAGGTTACAAAGACTTCGTTCCGCTTCTTGCAGACTCTTTACAACCTCGGCCCCTCACCAGAACCTAACATGACTGTTCTTTGGAGCCACGAGCTTCCACAGGGCTTCAAGGAGTTCTGCGCTAAGGTTTCTATCGATACATCTTCAGTACAGTACGAGAACGATACTCTGATGCGTGAGGTTCGCGAGTGCGACGACTACGGTATTGCATGCTGCGTATCTTATCAGGCTGTAGGTAAGCAGATTCAGTTCTTCGGTGCACGTTGTAACCTCGCTAAGGCGTTGTTGCTTGCTATCAACGGCGGACGTTGCGAGAACACAGGTACTGTAGTAGTTAAGGATATTCCTGTTCTTGAGGGCGATGTTCTCAACTACGAGGAGGTTCTTGCCAACTATAAGAAGGTGCTCACTGAGATTGCACGTGTTTACAACGACTCAATGAACATCATCCACTACATGCACGACAAGTACTACTATGAGAAGGCTCAGATGGCGTTCATCGATACCGATCCTTCTATCAACCTTGCATATGGTGTTGCCGGTCTTTCAATTGCAATTGACTCACTCTCTGCTATCAAGTATGGTAAGGTAACTGTTAAGCGCAACGAACTTGGCTTGACAGAGTCATTCGACATTGAGAACGAGTTCCCATGCTTCGGTAACGATGATGACCGTGTTGACCACCTTGGTGTTGACTTGGTTTACTTCTTCAGCGAGGAGCTCAAGAAGCACCCGGTTTACAAGAACGCTAAGCCTACATTGTCATTGCTTACAATTACATCTAACGTGATGTACGGTAAGAAGACTGGTGCTACTCCTGACGGTCGTGCCAAGGGTGTTGCTTTTGCTCCAGGTGCGAACCCAATGCACGGACGCGACAAGAATGGTGCTGTTGCATCACTCAGCTCTGTAGCTAAGCTCCGCTACCGTGACTCACAGGACGGTATCAGCAACACATTCTCTATCATTCCTAAGTCTCTTGGTGTTGATGCTGAGACACGTGTTGAGAACCTCGTTACATTGATGGACGGTTACTTCACTAAGGGTGCTCACCACCTGAACGTGAACGTATTGAACCGCGAGATGCTTATGGATGCTATGGAGCACCCCGAGAAGTATCCACAGTTGACAATCCGCGTGTCGGGTTACGCTGTGAACTTCATCCGCTTGAGCCGTGAGCACCAGCTTGAGGTTATCTCTCGTTCATTCCACGAGCGCATGTAATAGAAATATTATAATGTCTAATAAAAATAGGCTGGCTTTTTGGCCGGCCTATTTTTCAAAATAACAGATATGAAAATCAGAGTTCATTCATACGAGTCTTTGGGTACTTTTGACGGTCCGGGTCTGCGTCTTGTAGTCTTTCTGCAGGGATGCAACTTCCGTTGTCTCTATTGTGCCAACCCCGATACCATTGACCCTAAAGGCGAGAGCAAGGAGACTGATATCGAGGATATCGTGCGCATGGCGATGAATGAGAAGCCTTTCTTTGGCAAGCGTGGCGGTGTCACCTTCAGCGGTGGCGAGCCTACATTCCAGGCCAAGGCTCTTGTTCCGCTGGTGAAACGTCTCAAGGAGCAGGGCATACATGTGTGCCTTGACACTAACGGCAGTATCTGGAACAGCGATGTGGAGGAACTGCTTTCACTTGTTGACCTTGTAATGCTTGACATAAAGCAGATCAATCCCGCGCGTCACGAACTGCTTACCGAACGTCATAACACTCAGACTCTTGCTACTGCAAAGTGGCTGCAGGAGAGTGGTCGCCCGTTCTGGTTGCGTTATGTGCTTGTACAGGGCTACAGCGCATTCGAGGAGGATATACGTGCGCTTGGTGAGCACTTCAAGGGGTACGATATGGTTCAGCGTGTAGAGGTTCTGCCTTATCACACTTTGGGCGCGCACAAGTACGAGCCTCTTGGCATGGAGTACAAGCTCAAGGGTGTGAAGGAGAATACTTCTGAGCAGCTCGACGAGGCAAAGAGAATCTTTGACGAGTATTTTGATTGTGTGTATGTGAATTGATATACACTTTGTCAATAAAGTCATCGGGGATTGCAAACACAGTTTGCAATCCCCGATGAGTGTTTATGCTTATGTTGTCATTTGAGTTTCTCCCAATAGACGGTCTTTCCTATGCCCCAGATGTTGCCGTAGACCTTAAGGGTCTTTGAATCCTTGAACTCGATGTCTACATCGTATATCTTGCCGCTTGACGGGTCGTAGATTTCGGTATCGCCCCATTCCTGGTCATCGGCATCGTACTTGAGGGCCTTGATGATTACCACGTTGTCGAGGGTTACATTGCGGAGGCTCTTGTCGGGGTTCTTGCTGTCCTTGCGCTTGTTGCCATCCTTGTCAAGTGCTCTCTCTACCCAGAATACCTGTGCCGTGTATGTACCGTCTGATGCCTTGGTTACTCTGATTTTGCTTTTACCGCCGTCCTTGATGCTAAGGTACTCGCCAATGATGTTGTCGCCTTTTGAATTCATGCTCTGCGAGAATGAAGGTGCTGCAAACAGTACTGAGCAGAGCAATGCGATGATGAATCTTTTCATTTTGTACTATACTTTTTGTTGTTTGAGTACAAAAGTATAATAATTACTGCACAAAATATGGTTTTTTGTGCAGTAATGGTTGTGTTTTGCACATTTTTAAGGATTTGTGCAATTTTTGGACTGTCTTTGGTTATTTTTGATCCTGTTCTTCGGGGATATAGCGGTAGCCGAGTGAGTTTATTGTCTGTATGATTTTGGTGTAGTCGATATTCTCTCCTTTTATATATGCGGCTCCTTCGGCGAGTTCTACGCGTACTTTGTCCTCTCCCACTAACGCGGCAAGTGCCTTTTCCACATTTGCCTTGCAGTGGTTGCACATCATGCCGTCAATCCTGAACCTGTGTTCTCTCTCGCAGTTGCAGTGGCTGCCGTTGCAGTGGCAATTGCAATCGCCTTTACGGGTGAACTTGAGTATGAAGGCCACGGCAAGCAGTAGGGTGAATATTATGCTCGATGCTGTCTGCCACCATGGTGTGCTGTCTGTGTGGCAACATGCGGCGTGGCTGTCGGTCGCCGCAGTGGCAAACCATTCTGCCGGTAGCAGGTAATCAATTGCAAGCCCGAATCCTATTGCTCCTGTTATGATTGTAAGCAGGTAGATGACGAGTGGCTTGCGCCCGAGTACCTTGTTTATTACAAGTATGGCTGCCATGTTGGTTGCGGGGCCTGCCATGAGAAGCACAAGTGCGGCTCCCGGCGATAGGCCCTTGAGCATGAGTGCGGCTGCAATGGGAATGGAGCCTGTCGCGCAAAGGTACATGGGGATTGAGAATATGAGGATTATCAGCATGTTCAGGATGGGGTAACTGTTGAACTGTGCAAAGAATCCTTCGGGTACGGCTATGGTTATTATTGCTGCAATGACAAGTCCTATGACAATCCACTTGCCGATGTCCTGCAGCATGTCGATGAAGCCATAACGCAGTGTGCCGATGCACTTCTGCCAGAAGCTTTTCCTTTTTTGCTGTTCTTGCCGGGAGTTCTTGTCGGTCATGTCGTCATCGCACCAGCGGTTGACTGCCCAGCCGCCTACAAGGGCTGTGGCAAGGGCAACAAGGGGGCGTGTTATTGCGAAGGGGATGCCAAGCAGTGACGCAGATGCAAGGATGGAGTCTATGCCTGTCTGTGGCGTGGCTATGAGGAACGAGACGGTTGCACCCTTGGATGCTCCTTCGCGGCGTATGGATGCTGCTGTGGGGATTACTCCGCATGAACACAACGGCAGGGGGATACCGAAGAGTGCCGCCCAAAGGATTGAACGGAAGTTGCGTCCCGAGAGTTTGTCGGCATAGATTCTACGGGGTACGAACTCGTGTAGTATTCCTGCTATGAGAAAGCCCAAAAGCAGGTAGGGGGTCATCTCGTTGAGCAGTTTTATGAGTGGGTAGATGTATTCGTTCATGTTATTGTTGAGTATATACTACAAGGAGTAGTGGCTGTTAAAATATTTGCATCGTGGTCATTGACCACGATGCAAATATAGCATATTTATTGCAGTCGGCATCTCATTACTTTTTGCCAATTGTGGGCTTTTGTTACTTGTTTCTGTTATTTTCCACTATCTGCAGGTTGACGGCTGCCTGTGGGTCGCCCATGGAGGCTGCTTTGGCGAATGCGCGTTCGGCAGCGTGGCGACGGTGGCGGCGGTAGTCGATGACTCCCTGCAGGTTAAGTACGCGCGGGTCATTGCTGTATTGCTTGAGTTCGGCAATGAGCCTTCCGTAGTCGGGGGTGGGGTTGTTTATGAGTTCGTCGACAATCTTGTTGAGTGCAATGGTTACACTGTCGGGCTCCTGGCTGTAGTATATTCCTGTGCAGCATGCCATGCGCAGGTGTGGGAACATGGTGTTGCTTAGCCGGCTGTAGAGTGTTCCGTTGTCGTACTTCTTGAGGATGTTTTCTCTTGCCTTGGGGTCGTTCTCCTGCTTGAGTACTGTAATAAGGCTGTCGGCATTGCCATGGTCAATGCTCTTGATGTTGGAGTAGATGATGTCCCAGTTGCAGCCGGCTGCGGCGGTCTCAAAAATAGAGTCGGGCAGGTTGTGGTGTCTGCGTATGTGGTCGCGCATGGCTGTGGCGCGTGCCATCCCCAGTCTTGTCCTGTTGCCCATGTCATCGGGCGATGTGTAGCCGGCAATCTGCACCGATTCGATATGTGTACAGCTGTCGGCAAGCACATCATCGATTATACCCATGAGCTCCTCGATGTTCTGTGCGTTGTCTAGGTACTGTGGGTTGAGTTTGCTGCTGCTTGTGACATAACGAACGATGCTTGGTGTCAAGGGTATGTCGGCGGCATTGTCGGCTGTGAGTGGAGTGTAGTTGAGCATGCTCTGCACATAGGGGTGTGCGGTAGCAATGTGGTCGGCCATGCTTTGTTGCGGCCTTACTCTGTGGCAACTCATGGGTGGACATTGAGGCATGCATATTGCAACAGTGTCGCATGTGTATGTCGTCTCCTTGCCGTTGTCATATTCGCTGTATGTAATGGCATACACCGTGTCGCTGATGACGCTCTCGGGTATTGACATGGTACAGCTGTAGTTGCCCTGCGACGGTTTGATGGGGTGTGTGCCGTAGCGTTTGGCATACTTGCGTGCGTAGCGCTTGCCCTGCAGGTGACGGGTAGCGGAACTGACGCAGGTGTCGGGGGTGCAGAGGTGGGTGATTACGAGCATGCCGTCGTTCCTGGGCATCTTGGGACTGGCATAGTCCAATGTGAAATGCCAGCAGCTGTCGCTGTGGACGGCCTGGTAATTCTCGGGGCTGAACTGCGCGCTTGCGGCAATGGAGATGGCCGACAGTGCGCAAAGAATGAAGCTACGTTTCATAAAGGTATTGTTTGTTGGTTGTTCATTTACCTTTATAAAACGCAGATGCTGTCAATTCGGTTCGGGGAAATGCTACAGTGATGCAATTATTTCCGGAACTCTCTCAAGTGTATCGGTAATGGCTGTGGGGGCATGGCCCTCTTCAACGGGTTCATCGGCCCAGCATATCTTCTTTATCCATATTGTGTGGCAGCCGAGTGTGGTGGACGGGTATATATCCTTGCGGTATGAGTCGCCTATGACTACTGTCTCCTCGGGCTTGAGGCCGAGGCTCTCGACGCCATGGGCGAAGAGGGCAGGGGCGGGCTTGCGTATGCCTACTATGGAGGATTCTACTATCTCCTTGAAATATCTGTCAAGTGCGAACTCTTTGAGCACTACAGGCATGTTGCCGTAGAAGTTGGTGACAAGTACCATGGGATAGTGTGCCGACAGTCTCTCCACTACTGCACGGGTGCAGTCAAGGGTTTCAAGCACTCTGTCGTAGCATCGCTGTGCTATCTCTTCTTCAAGTTCTGCGCTGAATATGCATCCCGGCTGGGCACGCAGGTATTCTCCATGAAGCCTCATCTTCTTGCTCAGCAGGGTGCGGAATGTGTCGCTTGGCTCTATGATGGGGGCCTTTGCGAGTGAACGTTCGCCGTGGACGTAGGCTTCGCGGAAGGTTACCTTGTCTACCTGTGCGCCGGCGGCCCGGTACTCCTGCCAGATGAGCTCGCCCCAATGTATGCCATTGGTGTCGATGGTGCCGCCGTAGTCGAATATTATGCCTTTAATTGAACTCATGGCCTTCTTCAATCTGTTTTGTGAGTCTTTGGCACATGCTCTCGTGCTTGTACTGCATGTAGAGGAACAGGGATACGAGTACAACGACTTCGAACATTATATATATCCACAGCTCACCGGTGAGCATTGCAAGGCATAGCATTATGGCGCGTGAGTTGAAGGTGAGTATGTTGGTGTACTTCATCAGCGGCAGGCTGCCTTTGCGGAACTCCTCGCGCAACGTGCGGGGGATGTCGGTGCCGTAGCGGCTGTGTACGGTCTTTATGAACTGCTGGAACTTGGGGGACATGCGTTCCTGATTCCTGACGTACTCTACGTAGGCGTTGAGGAATATTTTCCAGAAGAAGTTTCCTCGCCATGGGGTGGCGTCATACTCGGCCTTCTGCATTATGGAGTTGTGGAACTCGTTTCCGTTCTGTTCGTTGGTGAAGTAGAGGTGTATGTTGCGGTAGTAGTCGGCCAACTGGCATTGTGAACCGTGCAGCCAGAATCCGCAGTACGAAACCATTATCCATATGAGTACTCCCCAATTGTATCCGGTAAAGGGGATATTCTGGAATGTGAGACGCGATGCAATTGCAAAGTAGATGCAGAAGAACCAGCAGTCGCCGGCAAAGCCGTCTAGTATGCGGCCCCAACGTGTCTTCTGGCCGGTGATGCGTGCCAGCTGTCCGTCGGTGCTGTCGTAGAGGTTGGCCCACATGAGCAACAGTACGCCAAGGATGTTCCAACGGAGTTCGTCCTGTATGAAGCATACGCCGGCTCCAATGCCCAGCAGTATGGATACTATGGTTATTACGTTGGGGTGTATGCCTCTGTTGCGGAAGAACAGGGCGCAACGGAATCCCAACGGGCGGTAGAACCATATGTCGAGGAACTCCTCGGTCTCTACCGACTTCAACGATGCACGGTACAGTCGCTTGTCTTCTTCTTTCATCTCTTTGTAGTGTTGGTTTTGTCTATGATATGCTGTGCAATCTCTCTTGCGGCCTCTTCGCGTACGGCTGAGAAACTTGGAAAGTCGTTCATGTCAATTATGTATATATCCCCGCTGTTGTCGACTATGCAGTCTCCGCCATAGACGTCCAGTCCAAGAGACTCGGCTGCTGCGAACACAATCTCTTTCATGCTGTCGAGGCTGAACCTGTAGCGGTGCGGGGTACCGTTGAGGCGTTCCAATCCGAACTTGCTCTTCTCGGGGTCGGGGTAACTATAGTGGAAGAAGCGTCGCCCGATGCCGTAGAATTTTATTATGTCTCCCTCAATGTGTCTGCAATGTATCTGCCCGGTTATGCCTCTGCTGCGCATATCTTCTATTGATTTGTGCGCCTCATTTGCATCGGCAGCGTAGGATACGTCGTTTTTGTGGCAGCTCCAGCCTTGGGCGCGTTTTATCCATGCGGGATATTGCAATCCGTCAAGGTCGGTCTGTTCATCTATTACTGTAAAGTGCGGTTGCTTTATGCCGGCAGCCTGCAACAGTTGCATCATTTCATGGCGCGAACAGTTTCGCACGGCTGTGGGGCTGTTGATGACTGTAATGCCGCTATTCTCAAGTTCTTTGAGCTTTTCAAGTGTTGACGCTGTGCGTGACATGCTGCACACGGCATCGGTTCCGGGCTGGATGCTGCCCTGTTGCGTCTCTGTTCCCATTGCGCGCAGGTGCATGGCTATGGACTCCAATATGGCAGCGTCGTTGGCTGCCATGTTGGGGGAGTGCTCCGGCTCGCGTGCGATGAGTGCTGTCTTCATCTCTCTGAAAGGAATTTCTCGGCTTTGGCTATGTCCTCGGCGTGGTCGATGTCGATAATCTTTGAGAACGGGTGCGCCTTGAGCTGCATGCCGTCCTCGATAAGGCGGCGCTGGAAGTTGCGCATGCGTTCAATGCCTTGCGACATACACTCGTCAAGGATGTCGAGTGCACGGGGCGTGAGTCCGTAGATACCGCCCGAGATGTATCTCGATTCGGCACCCGGTTTGTCACGGAATGCTGTTATGTACAGGTTGCTGTCGGTGTCCACATATAGCGGTTTTTCATCGTCGATGTAATCGGTCACGGCCATTATGCCATCGCTGTCACTGTGCTCCAGTGTGTCGATATATGTCGCAAATTCATCCTCGTGAAACAGTGTGTCTACCGTGGTGAGGCAAAACCTGTCGCCGCGGAGCAAGTGACTCAGCGCGTGAAGGCTGTGCATGGAACTGGGGGTGCTCTTTACCACGATGTCTATGGGGAGCTCTCTCTGCAGTCCCTGTAGAAAGGAGAGGGTCTCGGGCTGTTCTTCGTTGACGATTATGCTTATGGAACTTGCTCCATGGCGCATGAATATCCTCACAAGGCGTTCTATTATGGGAACGCCCTGCAACGGTATAAGCGGTTTGGGGGTCTTGATTCCTTCGCTTGCGAGACGTGAACCTTCGCCGGCTGCAATAATCGCGTATTTCATGCCTTAATCGTTGTCGGCCTGCAGGTTGAGCCTGTTGCTGTCGTCGCGCTTCTCAAAGTACATCTTGCGCAGCGGGTTGCGTCGTGCCTCCTTGTAGAACTTGCGGTTGCGCTGTATGTCTATCGCTGCGTAGATTGCCTGGCGGAAAGAGTTCTCGTCGGCTTCGCCCTTGCCGGCAATGTCATATGCCACGCCGTGGGCGGGTGATGTGCGCACGATAGGAAGTCCGGCTGTGAAGTTCACTCCGTCGTTCATGGCGAGTGCCTTGAGGGGTGCGAGTCCCTGGTCGTGGTACATTGCGAGGATTGCGTCGAATGAAGCAAACTTGCCGCTACCCATGAAACCGTCGGCTGCGAACGGACCGTAGCAGAAGATTCCGCCGTCGTTCATCTTGCGTATTGTGGGGGCTATGACCTCAATCTCTTCGCTGCCAAGCAGGCCGTTGTCGCCCGAATGGGGGTTGAGAGAGAGCACTGCAATCTTCGGCGCGTCGATGTTGAAGTCCTCCTTCATGCTCTTGTTGAGCAGTGTTATCTTCTCCTGGAGCAGCTCGGGTGTGATTGCTGCCGGGATGTCCTTGAGTGCCATGTGCGATGTGGCAACTGCTACACGCAAGTCGCCGCTGCAGAGTATCATCAATGCCTTTGCCTCCTCGCCGCAACGCTGCTGCAGATACTCGGTGTGCCCGGGGAAGTTGAACTCCTCACTCTGGATTGCGCTTTTGTTTATGGGGGCGGTCACAATGACGTCAATCTTGCCCTCCTGGCAGTCCTTGACTGCTCTTTCAAGTGCCTGGAATGCTGCTGCACCTGCCTCGGCGGTGTTTGTGCCGAGCTCGATGTGTACCTCGTCACTGTTGCAGTTGATGATGTTGAGCTTGCCGTTCTGTGCCTCCTCGGCATTCTCGATTGCGTTGTATGGTATCTCCATTTCAAGCGCCTTGCGGTGGTATGCAGCAACCTTGGGGGAACCGTAGACGATTGGGGTGCATATCTCGAACATTTCGGTGTTCTCGAATGTCTTGAAGATTATCTCGTATCCTACGCCGTTGATGTCGCCCTGTGTTATGCCGACGCGTATTCTATGTCTTTCGTTCATGATTTTTTGCTTAATGGTTTGTATGTGCATTGCCTGTATCAGCTGTTGCTGTAATCCAGGCTCTGTTATTCGTTCGCTTTGATGACAAATTCTTCCAGTTTGTTGCTGTTCTCTATAAGCTTGTCGGCGGGTAGTCTCAGGGTGTAGAGTGATGCCTCAAGCTTGCGCATCAGTGAGCCCTTCTTCCTGTTGGGGGCATAGACGAATGCTTCGGCTACAATTACCCTGTTGTTTACCTCGTCGACAACGGAGTGCGACACGAACGGGCCGCCCATGATGTCGTTCTCCATCTCCCACAGGCCGCGCGCTACCTGTATGTAGCGGTCACGGTACATGCCCTCGACAATGTCTACTGTCCAGTCTACGGTTCTCATGTACTGTCCCGGCTTGTTGCCTTGCATGTTCTCCTTCATTACGGAGTCGCGTGTGTGGATGTAGTTCTCTTTCTTGAAATTGTCGGTCGATGTGTATGGATAGCTGTATACCACGAAACTCATGATTTCTGCTCTTGGGGTGTTGAAGTCGGACAACCATACGAAGTCCTTGCTCTTCTTGTGGCCGCCGAGCTGGTAGGGAATCCTCAGCTCGCAACCGAACATCTCTTCCACAACCTTGTAAGAGTCCTCGTTGTAGCTGCTCTGGAGAACCTCGATCTGTCTCTCCATCTCCACCTTAGTGAAGAAGTCTACAATGACCTGCGAATTCGCTGTTACGAATTTTTCAAAGTCCTGCATGCTGGGGGACTGGATTTTCATGAACACTTGCGGCTTGGCAAAGACGTCACGTGTGAACTTGAATGCTGTCTGGGTGTATTTGCTCTCGTTTATGTCGACAAATATGATGTTACGGAAGGCTTTTGACATGCCCTGGAATCTCTCCTCGTCGACACGTGATATCCTGAATGAACGTTCCGACTGCGGAAGGCCGGGGATGTCGGTGTCGAGTGTGTTGAACAGTGCTCGGCCTGCAGGGGCTTCCCATACGTCTTCGTTGCATACTACCAGCATCTCATAGGGGTTGCCTATGGAGCCTCGCTTGGTGCCTGTAACTGCTTCCATTATGTCGTCGCAACCGGTAATGGAGAGTGCTATAAGTGCGAATAGAAATAACTTTTTTATCATATCAGTATCATTTATTGTTGCTTTGCTTTAGTGTGGAGAGCATGCCGCATGCCGCGAATATGTCTTCGCCGCGGGATGCCCTGATGGTGGTGAAGAGCCCGTTTTTCGTGAGGAAATCCCGGAGTTGTGTCATACCCTCCTCGTCAACTCCTTCAAGGGGGACGCCGGGAATGGCGTGGTAGCGTATGAGGTTTATGCGGCAATCGATGCCTTCGAGCAGCTTGAGCAGCTTCCTTGCATGGGGTAATGTCTCGTTTACGTTCTTGAAGACGATATACTCGAAGGTGAGCCTACGCTGGTGGCTGAAGTCGTACTCCTTGAGCACGTCAAGCATCTCCATGATGGGGTATCCCTTCTCGGCCGGCATAATCTCGAGGCGCTTCTCGGGTACGGGGTGGTGCAGGCTCACTGCAATGTGGAAGTCGCCGGCATCGAGCAGGCGTCTCAGCCCCTTGCGTACTCCTACTGTCGAGACTGTTATGCGGTGCGGGCTCCAGGCGAGACCGTAGCTGCTTGTGAGTATCTCAATGGCGGGCAGTAGGTTGTCGAGGTTGTCGCATGGCTCGCCCATGCCCATGAATACGATGTTGGTGAGCTTATCGAACTCGGGAAGTGCGAATATCTGGTTCAGTATCTCGTTGGTCGTGAGGTTGGCCGTGTACTTCTGCTTTCCGGTCATGCAGAACAGACAGTTCATCTTGCAACCTACCTGTGACGACACGCAGAGTGTGGCGCGTTCACCGTCGGGGATGTATACGGCCTCTACAAAGTGGCCGTTCTCTACCTCGTAAAGATATTTCACGGTGCCGTCAATGGAACGTGCGGCATCGGCAGGAGCCTTGAACCCGGTTTCGAAAAGCTCACTCAGCCTTTCCCTGTTCTTGAGTGATATGTTGGACATCTCTTCTATTGAACGGACTCTCTTGCCGTATACCCAGTCGGCAATCTGCTTGGCTGTGAATGCCGGCATGCCGGCCTCCTTGACCGCCTCCTTGAGTGCGTCGAGTGTCATTCCTAAAAGTGCTCTTTTGCTGCCTTCCATGTGCTGTCTTTTTTGTAACGGTGCCGCGCATCGCGCGTGCGTGCATATATTTTCTCGCGAAGATAATGCAAAAATGTGGTATATCTCCCTTATCTTAACAAATAAATATATATTTATACCGGCAATTGTATTTCCTTGCTTTTAATGTTGTCAAAAGTTTTTGTTTACCCCTGATTTTTATTAACTTCGCAAGAAACTCTTTTTATTCACTTGAAAACTCATGAAAGAATATACAATAGAACTCTTTTTGCCTCTATTCACCGATGTTTTTGAACCCTCGCAGATAGAGTGTTATACCTCGCATCCGGCGGTAAAGGATGTCTGGCTGCTGAGTAGTACGGACGGTATTGACGGGTTGCCGGATAATGTACATGTGCTGACGGTTGCATCGTTGACGGAGACTGCCCTTTTTGTGGAGATTGCAACACGCGCTACCGCCGATTTTGTACTCTATTCCGGCAAAGCCGGTGTGGAGATTAACATGGAGAGGCTCGATGCAATGCTTGAGGCTGTTCCCGATGATGCAGCAATGGCATACTCGCACTATATGAAGAGTGTGGGCGGCACGGTTACGGAGGCTCCTACTATAGATTGCCTTGCTGGTTCTCTGCGCAATGATTTTGATTTCGGCTCGGTGCTGCTCTTCAGGACCGAGGCTTTGAAGAGATATCTGGCGGAGTCGCCGGTTTATTTCAGATATGCGGGTCTCTATCAGCTGAGGCTTGCCATGAGCCGCTTGGGGTCGCTGTATCATCATTGCGATTATGTGTACATCGAGTGTGAGAACGATACCCGCAAAAGTGGCGAGAAACAGTTCGATTATGTGAATCCTGCCCAGCGCGAGGTGCAGGTTGAGATGGAGGAGGCGTGCACGCATCATCTTAAGGCAATAGGGGCGTGGCTGCCGCCATGCAAATATAAAGGCATTGACCTCACGACAGGGGAGTTCCCGGTTGAAGCTTCGGTAGTCATTCCGGTGCTGAACCGTCATATGACAATAGCCGATGCCATTGGCTCGGTGCTGAAACAGAAGACCTCTTTCCCGTTCAATGTAATTGTCGTTGACAACCATTCTACCGATGGAACGGGGGAAATCATTGATTCGTTCGGTGATGACAGGGTGGTGCATATCGTGCCCGAGAGCAGGAGTCTTGGAATCGGTGGCTGTTGGAACGAGGCTGTGAACAACAGCATGTGCGGCCGTTTTGCCGTGCAGCTTGACAGTGATGATATATACAGCGATGAAAATACCCTGCAGCGTGTTGTAGACGGTTTCTACCGGCAGCAGTGCGCTATGCTGATAGGTACGTACAGGATTTGTGACTTTGACCTGAATACTCTGCCTCCGGGTGTTATTGACCACCGCGAATGGACCGAGGAGAACGGTCGCAACAATGCCTTGAGAATCAATGGTCTTGGCGCACCGCGCGCTTTCTTTACACCTGTTATCCGCGAGGTGGGTTTCCCAAATGTGAGTTATGGCGAGGATTATGCGGTGGGGCTTGAGATATCGCGCAGTTACAGGATAGGGCGAATATATGACGTGCTCTATCTGTGCCGTCGTTGGGGCGGAAATTCAGATGCTGCGCTCTCGCACGAGAAAGTGAATGCCCATAATCTTTACAAGGATACGTTGCGTACAACCGAACTTATGGCACGTATGGAACTTGTCAAGTCATTGAACGTGCCTTCTTCCGATGAATTGAAGGAATTTTTTGATAGGCAGCTGGCACAGTGGCCCGATGCTGCGGAACGTCATTCGGCACTTGAGAGTGTGGAGCTCCGTGAACTTGGGAACGGCCTTTTCTTACAGCATAATCCTGCTCGTGTTGTCTCTACGGCTGCAAAAGTTGATAAGGATGCGCTTGCCTGCCGTAAATGTTTCCTGTGCAAGGAGAACCGTCCTCAACAGCAGATATCGGAAAGCGCAATGGGGACAATGGAGGTTCTTGTGAATCCTTTCCCTATTTTGCCATTTCATCTTACTCTTCCGCTGAAGGAGCATGCTCCGCAGGAGATAAAGAATATGTATGCCGAAATGCTGTATATGTCACGCGAATGGGGTGATATGGTGCTCTTTTATAATGGTGCAAAGTGTGGTGCTTCGGCGCCCGACCATGCTCACCTGCAGGCTTGTGGCAGAAACTGTATTCCGCTTTTTGGTGAATACTGGCAGGAGGAGATTTCGTGCGGCATGGAACCGTTGCTTGTGGATGGTGAAGGCTGTCTGTATAATGTGACGACATATGCTGTTCCGCTATTTGTTATTTCTGCCCGTAGTGTGTCCCGTTCGCTTGCCCTGTTCCGTACTCTTGTTGCCGCTTTGCCGTCGGTGGATGATGAGGCTGAGCCAAGGATGAATATCTTTGTATATCATACGGCCGAGGATGGTTACGTGACTGTTGTTATCCCTCGTTCGGCGCATCGCCCGGCCGCATATTATGCAACGGGTGAGGGTATGCGCCTTGTGAGTCCCGGAGCAATTGATATGGCCGGTCTTGTGGTGACTCCCCGCAAGGATGATTTTATGGTGATTACGGCTGATGAAGCTATGGCAATGCTGCAAGAGGTGGCTTTGTCACGCGGTGATGTGGAGGATGTCGTAGAACAACTGGTGCAGATGTCTAATGAGGAGTGTTGATGTGGGGATTCTGCGTGCTCCGCAGATAAGGTTCGATTTGACCGGTGAGTTTTCTTCGTCCGTACTGTTGTTCCCTAAGGACAATGTGGCTGCGGTTGAAGATGGCTCTTTGTGTGTCAATGGTGAGAAATGTGATGCCTTGAGTATCGTTCCGCAGAGTGATGCTTTGTGCTTCATGCTTCACGATGTTGTCATTGGTGTGGGTTTCCATTGGCAGCGTAAAGAGAACCAAGTTTTTAAAGGTGAGCTGAGGCTTGTTGTGGAGGACGGCGAGGTGCGTGCAATCAACCGTCTGCCGGTTGAGGAGTATCTTGTAAGTGTAATCTCAAGTGAGATGTCGGCCACTTCGTCACTGGAGTTCCTCAAAGCCCACACGATAATTTCCCGCAGTTGGCTCTATGCTCAGCTGTTTAGGAAGGAGAAACAGCAACAGGCTGTACTTGGGCATGAAACGGAGAGTGAGATTGTCCGCTGGTATGCACGTGAGGACCATACTCTCTTCGACTTGTGCGCCGACGACCATTGTCAGCGTTATCAGGGTATTACCCGCGCAGTGAATCCGAATGTGGCACGCGCGGTGGCGGAGACTTCCGGCATGGTGCTCAAGTATGACGGCGAGGTGTGTGATGCCCGTTTCAGCAAATGCTGCGGCGGTGTTACTGAACGTTTCTCGGCATGCTGGGAGGATGAGGATTATGCTTATCTGCAGGCATTCAGGGATGTGGAAGGCGGTGCTGCATTGCCCGACCTTACAACGGAAGCGGGTGCCAGGGAGTGGATTGAAAGTGTTCCATCCTCATTCTGTTCTACAAACGATGCAAAAGTGCTGTCGCAGATACTCAATGGATATGACCAGGAGACCAACGACTTTTACCGTTGGAGTGTGGAGTATCCGCAGGAGGAACTCTCGGCACTGGTTGCACGACGTTCGGGAATCGATTTTGGAACTATTGAGGAACTTGTGCCTCTGAAGCGAGGCGCTTCGGGCAGGATTACAAGTCTGAAGATTGTCGGCAGTAAGGCTTCAATTGCTGTAGGCAAGGAACTCGAGATACGTCGCTGGCTCTCCGAAACGCATCTCTACAGTTCGGCATTTGTCGTTGACAGGCAGGTGCTTTCCGACGGAAATGTGCGTTTTGTTCTCAAAGGTGCAGGCTGGGGGCATGGAGTCGGTCTTTGTCAGATAGGTGCTGCAATGATGGGGGAAAGGGGATTTTCGCATAAGGATATGTTGAACCACTATTACCCGGGGACGCTGCTTGAACATATATGATGCCGGTGATGTGCTCTGATTCAATCTCTTCGGTGCTCAATCACTGTCGGGTTGTTGAAAAAAACGGTGAGTTCTAATATGTTCATAACCAATAATGTGTCATTAATAATAGTTCCTGTACTCATTAGAAAGCCTCTTTTTTGTATATGACAATTTTTTTTGACCGAAAAAATGTGCTTTCTTTGCAATATTTTTGTTAAAAAGCAGTTATTAAAATAAATATAAAGCCATTGGTGTAAATAAATATTCTTTCAATGATGGATATTAAGGATGGAATGAATGCCTTTGAACGCGCTGTAAAACGCACCTTTGATTTTGTAAGTTCTTTATGGGGGCTTATTTTCTTGTCACCGGTGTTTTTGATGGTTTACATTATGCTCAAGGTGCAGAATGAAGGGAGTGTTATATTCAGCCAGGAACGTATCGGTTATAAGGGGAAACCGTTCAATATATACAAATTCCGTACAATGCGTGTCGATTCGGAACGTGATGGTGAACCGCAGTTGGCTACAAAAGGTGACGAGAGGCTTACTAAAGTGGGGCGTTTCCTGCGTGAGCATCATCTTGATGAATTGCCACAGCTTTTCAATGTATTTAAGGGTGACATGTCCTTTGTGGGTCCACGTCCCGAACGTCAGTATTTTATTGACAAGATACGTCAGGAGAATCCCAATTATGACTATGTGTTTCTGATGCGTCCAGGCCTGACATCCATGGCGACTGTGTACAATGGCTACACCGATACCATGGAAAAGATGCTCGTTCGTCTTGATATGGATCTGGAATATCTGAAAACCCGTTCCTTGTGGGTTGATATTAAACTGATTTTCATTACTGTCTTTTATATTGTAAACGGGAAAAAATTCTAAAAATGAAGATAAGAATATTCTTTCTGCTCATGGCTCTTGTGTTCTCGACAGGAACCTTGTCGGCACAGAGTTTGAGTGACAAAAAGGTTGTTGAGGTCATTGAGGCCGAGAAAGCGAAAGGCAATGACGGGAATGCTATTGCTGCCAAACTGCTGAAAATGGGGGTTACGCCGGCGCAACTGCGTAGGATAAAGGCCAAGTATGAGAGTGAACAGAATGGTCTGGGGGCGATAGAGGTCTCGGGCATACGCCGCAGCAGGGTTACTGATGAAAACAGACAGTCTCGTGAAAATGGAAATTACATGCTTGCTGGCAGCAGGGATACCAATCAGGATAAACAGTCAATGTTGAAGAACGAGATGTCGTTCCTTGATGTTGATTCGCTTTTGTATTACAGGAATGCATTGAAAGACAATAATGAGGTTTATGGTCGCAATCTGTTCAATAATGAACTGCTTACATTTGAACCGGCAGCGAACATTCCAACTCCAACTGATTATGTGCTTGGTGCCGGTGACCAGGTGATTATTGACATCTGGGGCGTTTCGCAGCAGAGTATTGAAGGTGAGATATCGCCCGACGGTTATATCGTTGTCGAAGGAGTGGGGCCGGTCAAGCTTGGCGGTCTTACAGTAGCCGAGGCGAACAGCTATCTTAAGGAGAGCCTTGGCGAGTCATATCGGGGCTCTTCCATGACATTGTCTGTGGGAACTACCCGCAGTGTGAAGGTCGAGATTGTGGGTGATGTCTCAGCGCCGGGTTCGTATACCCTGAGTGCACTTTCCACTCTGTTTAATGCATTGTATACAGCTGGTGGAATAAGCGATATGGGTACTCTGCGTGATATAAAGTTGTACCGTAACGGTAAAAAGGTTGCAGGTATTGATGTCTATGATTATATCCTCAATGGTAACAACGTTGGCAATATCCGTCTGCAGGATAATGACCTTGTAATAGTGGGGCCTTATGATGCTATTGTGAATATACAAGGTAAAGTCAAGCGTCCAATGAAGTATGAACTCAAGAATAATGAGACGCTTAAGAACCTGTTGGCATATACTGGCGGCCTTACAGGAGATGCTTTTGACAAGAGTGTAAGGGTCATTCGCAAGAATGGAAAAGAATACTCTGTGCATACGGTTGCAAAGAATACTTTTGCCTCTTTCAAACTGATGGATGGCGACTCGATATATGTCGATTCCATTATACCACGTTTCTCTAATATGGTAGAGATAAGGGGTGCTGTCTTTCATCCCGGCATGTATGAGAAAGGTGCTTCAATCAATACTGTCTATGAACTTGTTGAGGCTGCGGACGGTTTGCGCGAGGATGCCTTTACTGCACGTGCGGTAATGCATCGCAGAAAAGCTGACCGTCGTCTTGAGGTCCTTGCCGTTGATATTGAAGGTATCATGAATGGCCGCGTGCCCGATATTGAACTGCGTAAGGAGGATGTGCTTTATATCCCTTCGGTGCTTGACATGCGTGGTGAGGAAATTCTGAAAATTTTTGGAGAGGTTAATTTCCCGGGTGTGTATGAGTTTGCCGAGAATACGACTCTTGAGGATTTTGTGCTTCAGGCAGGTGGCTTGACAAATTCGGCCTCAGTGGTCAAGGTGGATGTATATCGTAGAATTTATGATGCTGAGGCAATAGAGCAGCGCGATACCATAACTCAATGCTACAGCTTTGCCCTTAAGGATGGTTTTGTTGTGGATGGTGAACCTGGATTTGCCCTTGAACCTTTTGACGAGGTCCATGTGCGCAAGAGTCCGGTAATCTCTCCGACAAAGAGTGTCCAGGTCGAGGGAGCTGTGAACTTTGCCGGTGGTTATGCCATGTATAACCGCAATTACCGACTCTGTGATCTTGTTGCAGCTGCCGGCGGTCTTACAGAGTCGGCTTATCCGGCAGGTGCGCGTCTCTATCGTATTATGACAGAAGAGGAACGTGCGCAGCGTGAGAGTCTGATGAGGCTGGCTCAGATACAAATGTATGAAGACGGATTGCGTGAGGGCAGCGAATATAATCTCTCGTTGGCCGATTCACTTATGAATCTGAAACTGGAATTGGGTAATGTCTACCCTGTGGCAATCAATCTTGAGGCTGCTGTAAAGAATCCTGAATCAAACGAGAATATTGTTTTGCGTGAAGGTGACCAGTTGGTAGTGCCAAAATATACGGGTACGGTGAAGATAAGTGGCGAGGTTAATTATCCGATAACCATGAACTATAAGAAAGGAGAAAAACTCAGCTACTACATAAAACGTGCTGGTGGATACACTGATAAAGCCAAGAAGGGTGATGTGTATGCAATATACATGAATGGTGGTGTGAGTGAGGTGTCAAAATTCTCAAGTGATGACATAAAACCAGGTTGTGAGATTGTTGTTCCTACCAAGAAAACAACCAAGAAACTCTCTACAGCTGAAATAGTCACAATTGGCTCTTCTGCAGTTTCTATAGCGACTATGGTGGTTACCATCGTTAATTTGCTGAAGTGATAGCTCTGGTAAACTTATTTGGAATCTTACAGGAGTAGGTTTCCTTTCGATTTATAGATAAATATGGACGAACAGAAAAAGAAATTATTGAATGAGGCAGATTTGCTGGCAATGGTCGGCAAACTCTTGTCCAGATGGAAATTCATATCTATAGTGACGTTTTGTGCGGCAATTTTCGGTGTAATAATTTCGTTCAGTACTCCAAAAGAGTATACTGCTGAAGTTGTCGTTGCGCCTGAGGCTTCCGGTTCTTCATTTGCCGGTTCCGGTTTGGGTTCTTTGGCTTCAATGGTGGGAATGGATTTGAGTTCCAATACCGGTGACGCCATTTATCCTATGCTCTATCCCGATATTATAAAATCCACTCCATTCCTTGCATCATTGTTTGATGTGAGAGTTCAGAATCTTGAAGGTTCTGTCGATACGACATATTATGCATACATAAAAGATTTTCGTGAGAGAACTTGGCTCGATAAGGCAAAGAACGTACCTTCTAATGTAAAGAATTGGATGACATCTTTTCTCAGTTCTTCGCCAGCAGCACCGCCCAGTCCACAATTTAATCCTTATATGCTTTCTAAAAGCCAAAAGGGAATGGTTGATAGGCTGGATATGGCAATAGGAATTTTTGTTGACAAGAAAACGGATGTCATTACTCTTTCTTTTACTGATAGAGATTCTCGTGTGGCAGCTGCAATGGCTGATACAATCATGAATCGTCTGCAACAAGAGGTAACGCTTTATAGAACAAAGAAAAGCATTGACGATTGCAGATATATTGAAAGAATGTATCACGAATCTAAGGATAGTCTTGATGTGTCTCAACAACGGTATGCCGATTTTGTAAGTCGTAATAGGAATGTCGTAAACGAGTTTACTCTTGTTGAAAAAGAGAGACTTGATGCTGATAAAGAACTTAAAACAACAATTCATGCCCAATGGGCTCAGCAATTATTGTTGGCAAAAGCTAAAGTGCAGGAAACAACTCCTGTTTTTGTAACATTGAAACCGGCTATAATTCCAGTCGCCCCCTCATCTATGGGACGAATGTTCAGTACTATACTTTTTGCATTTGTGGGAGCAGTGTTTGCAATTCTATATATATTGATGAAAGATACGGTATCATCAGCATGGAGTAAAATCTGGAGAAAGAGTGAGTAATGATATACCTGCTGGTTTTCATATTATTGTTGGTCCCGGTTGTCAAGTATGATCTGATGGCCAAAACCGGTGGTGAGAGGGGGTGGTTCTGCTTTAATCTCGTAGTGCTCATCCTGTTGGCGGGACTGCGTTATAGGGTAGGTGGAGATACCTTGATGTATATGTCTATCTATGATGATCTGCCGTCATTGGCCGATTTGAAGTATTTCGATTTTGCAGAAGCAGATTTCAATCCTTTATGGTATATCTATGCGGCGGTCTGCAAGAGTATCGGTGAAGATTTTGTTATAATGCAGATAGTACAGGCAATCTTTGTAAACATTGTCTTCTTCTTCTTTTTCAAGAAGTATTCTCCAAGGTACTTTTTTTCGGCAATCCTCCTGTTTTACATAGGATATTATTGCTATTTCAACATGGAAATCATGCGCGAGATTCTGTGTGTGTGCATTTTGATGCTCATGACTTCATGGATTTTCGAAAAACGGTGGTTACCATATTATGTAGGGTGCGTTGTTGCGCTGTTCATTCATTATTCTTCAGTTATAATGCTGTTCATCCCATTCCTGGTTTATTTCTTCAAGAAACCGTCATGGAAATTGTTGCTCTTTTTTGCATTGGGACTTGCAGTGTTGGCAAGTAGCGTGAATATTCTGCAGCTCCTGGCCAAATTGGTCGTGGACAACGAAGGTCTGCTTATCGTTATCGAAAGATACAGTGACAAGCTGACAAATATCAATGGAATGATGTTGATGTTTTTGAAACTATTGCCATTTATTGGCTTTGTGTATATACGCAACCGTTTCAATCTCGATTATCAGGATAAGTTCGCGCCCTTTGCAACTGGACTTGTCTTTATGTTCTCATTGGCAATGGGACTCTTCATTTTTGAACGTCTGGCAAATTATTTCGTACCATATGTTATTGTATTTTCTGTCAATACAATATATCGTTTTTTGAGTGAATTGGATTTGAAGAAGGTGCAGGTGTCGGGCGTTGTATTTGCAATGTCGTTGTTGGTGATGTCTTTCAATTTTTTCAGATATTACATGCGAGATATGTCTGAATATTATCCCAATACCCGTTTTAATGTGATATTCACCCCATACCATTCGGTTCTGGATCCTGAAATTGAAGAACATCGTGAGAGGTTTATCGAGAATTACCGCGATGTCAATATAACCTTTTGATAGTGGTGTAGTTGTGTTTTATTTAAACAAGGATTTGATATGAAAGTAATGAGAACTGCTATAATTCTGGTCAATTGGCATGGTGCTGACGATACAATAGCCTGTCTTGAATCGCTTCTACAAGTTCAGGAACCGCATTTTGTGATTATTGCAGACAATGCATCGGAAGATGATTCTGTTGAGCGTATTGAATCGTGGCTCAAGAAAAATGAAGACAAAGGGTTTGTCAGTGAATATAAACTGTTGCGTCTTGATGCAAACTATGGCTTTGCAATAGGAAATAACAAAGCATTGGCTGCTGCTATGCAGTATAACCCAGATTATTGTATGCTGCTCAATAATGATACAGAGGTGGAATCGGAATTCTTGCGAAAACTGATTGACTACGTGCGGGAAAACCCGGCTGTGAAGGTTGTTTCTCCTTGTATATGTTACCATTATGACAAGAATAAGATATGGTTTGCCGGAGGGCGCTTGACATTTGCGGCACGCAAACCTGTCTGCAAGGCTGTTGTGGCAGACGAACTTGGTGCAGAACCTTTTGAAATATCTTATATTTCCGGTTGTGCGTTGTTCTTTGATACATCGGTGCTTAATGAGCGCAACGAACTGTTGTACAATGGATTTTTCTTTGGCGAAGAGGATTATGAATTCTCTTTGAGAATGAAGAAACAAGGAGTGAGAATGGCTTGTGTACCATTGTCCCGAATATATCATAAAGTGGGTGCATCACAAAAAAATACTAATGACTCTCGTGGGTTGGGACGCATATATATGTATTATCATAATCGTTTGATATGCAATAGAATGTATGAAAATAAGTTTGTGTTTCATTTGATATGTTTGCTAAATTCCTTTACCTGTATAAGATATTTTAAGAAATATACGGGTTCATGGAGAATTGCCCTGAATTTATTGAAGAATCTAATGAAGGATGTCAGAACAAAAAATGGTTTTGATTACAACGATTTTCGTTCTTTGATGTTCGACAATACCTATTTCTCTTTTGATATAAAGAACTGAATTTATGGGAAGTGCAAAATATAAGATTCAAGTTTTTTATTTGTACGTGTCAACCATTTTGGGCTCGTTCTTAGGGTTTGCAACATCTATTGTAAATACAAATTTCCTTTCCGAGGCTGATTATGGCGACGTGCGATATGTACAGAACTTGATAACTTTATTGGCTTCTCTTTTATTGTTCGGATACTTCTTGAGTGGCAGCCGATTGTTGGCTCTCTCCACAAATCGGAGCTATAGTTCCCGCGTTCGTGGTGCTATGGTAGTGGTTCTGTCTATATGTTCTCTTATTCTCATAGCTCTCACATCAATATCCGCATTCCTGCATAAGGGTAGTGGAACTATGTCACTGTTCCTTGTCTCCTTGCCTATATGTATGTATCCATTGTTCACGAATTACATTAATACAACTGCGCAAGGAGATAACCATATTGGCCGTTTGGCAATATCACGCGTATTGCCGGCATTGCTATATGTCCCTATTGCCTACTTCCTGTATTCAAGGATAACCGTAACGTCGTCAATGATGGTGTTGCTGCAATGGGGTGTATACTGTCTGGTCCTGTTGGTTATAATCTTATCCACACGTCCGGCTTTCAATAATCTGAAACCGATCTTTTCCGAATTGAAAGTAGAAAACGAATCTTATGGCAAACATCTATATTATGGCTCTTTATTGATGGTGGCTACAAATTATCTGGCAGGAGTTACGCTGGGTATTTTTAATGATGATAATGTCAATGTCGGATATTATACTTTAGCACTTACATTGACGGCTCCACTTGCATATTTGCCGGGAATCATCGGTACTGCTTATTTTAAGAAATTTGTAAACGAACCACGCATACCGACAAATGTCCTGAAGGGAACTCTGATAATAACGATATTCTCTTGTCTCTTATTCATTGTCTTTATCAAGTTTGTCGTGGAACTATTCTATCCAGAGTCATATATGCCTGTAGGAGGGTATGCTTCATGGATGGCGATAGGGTTTTCTGTTCACGGCATAGGAGATATGATAAATAGATTCCTGGGGTCCCATGGTGATGGAATCTCAATCCGCAATAGCAGCTATGCATGTGGCATCTGTAAAATATCCGGTTTTATATTTCTTGTGTGGATATGGGATATAAATGGTGCTATATTGACGAATATATTAAGTTCTTTTGTATATTGTGCCAGTCTTATGTACTACTATGTCAAATATGTAAAATAAGTATACAGACCCACTACTGTCCACTAAAAAAAGTGGACGATTAAAAATTAAATAAACTTGGTTCACTTGAGCCGAATCGTTCATTGACATTGTTGATATTTGATTTGTCGAAGAGGTCTCTTAGATTGGTCTTGTCGGTAAGAGATATTCCTACTGTTTGCAAGATTTCATAAACCGAACGTTTGAGCTTCATATCGCGTTTTACAATCACTACCAAACAGTAAGTGATTATGGCACAGTAGATTTGTATTCTAACAGCATTCTCGCTAGTACCCCAAAACTTCTTAATCTTAAGGTGCTGCTTGAGCCATTTGAAGAACAATTCAACACTCCATCGGTTACGATAAAGCTCTGCTACCATAAGCGCAGGTAGGTCAAAATCGTTTGTTAGAAACACAAACTTTCGATCTTGCTCCTCATCGTAGTAAACCACTCTTCTAAGAGGAATCGGATAATCTTTATAACTTTTATAAACGGTAAATTCTATGGTTGAGTCCGATAAAACGTTCTTCGGAAGTCTTCGTTTCCATGAGATTTGTTTGAACTTCAGGTTCTTTTTAGCACGGACAACAAAGGTCGCTTCTATCTGTTCAATGCTGAACAAATTGGCGAAGTCGTTATAACCTCTGTCAAAGATATAGTATGCACCTTTCTCGTATGGAATCTCTGGCATCACCTTCATATCATTTGTTGATGCCGAGGTGATATGGAAGAACGCAGGAACTTGTGCCTCAATATCATAGAGCGTATGGACTTTGATGCCACCTTGGTGCTTTCGGAACTTCGCCCACTCGAAAACTTCAAGACAAAGGTCTATCGTAGTTGAATCAAAAGCGTACGCATGACCATCAAATCCGAATATCTTTTCGGTGCTTTTGGCTCGTGCTTCTGCTACCAGATGATAGGCAAAATCTTCGAAAATTCGATAGTCGCGTTGTTCGTTTGCTTTAGCAAGATTACTTCGGCTTACAGACTTGCCCATGCCTAAGTGGTACAGCTTTCGCCAATGCGCTTCAAGTGCAATGATTAGGTCGCGCAGACTCTCGTATTTAGCAAGTTGTCCGAACATCATTACAAGCATTTGATTCCAACAAGAGAAAAACTTTATATATCTGTCTCCCAAATACTTGCGAACAAGATAATTGAAGTGATTTCTATCTAAGAACTCGACTAATTGAGCGAAAACGTATTTGTCTTTATGCATAACGGTCTGATTATGACCGCAAAAGTAATTTCAAATCCGTTGACTCAAAAATCTCTTGTAACAAATTAAATATCAATCATTTCAAAGAACTATTTCGATTTTTTAGTGGACACTAATGATACAGACCAAATGAAAATTCTATATTTCGGAAACGTTTTGTCGCAACACGGATATACTCCAACAATGATAGAGAGTTTAAGCCGTTTGTTGAATGGTGGTGATATACAGGTTTATATCTCTTCTGACAAGAAGAACAAGTGTTTTCGTATGATTGATATGATATGTTTCTTTTTCAGGAAGAGGAAAAATGCAGACGTTGTGCTTATAGATACATATAGTACAATGAATTTTTGGTATGCCGCCGTGATTGCATTCTTGTCATATTTGACCGGTATCAAATATATACCCATACTTCATGGTGGAAAACTGCCGGAAAGATTGGACAGTTCTCCTTATGTTTCTAAAAGGATATTTACAAATAGCGCGATTAATGTTGCTCCTTCAGAATACCTATGTAAAGCGTTCTGCGAACGTGGCTATACAAATACGGTTATCATACACAACTTTATTGACGAAAAGAATTATCATGCAAAAGTAAGAGAACAGATTGTTGTTCCCAAACTACTATGGGTGCGTTCTTTTTCTGCAATATATAACCCGACGATGGCTATTTCCTTGTTGAGTCAACTGAAAAAGAGATTTCCAAAAGCTACGTTGCTGATGATAGGTGGAGGTAACGAGGGGAATGAGTGTTTTAATAAGGTGTTATCAAAGGTTGAAGAACTTGGGCTCGCTGATTCTGTTGAATTTACAGGTCGATTGAGTAAAGAGGAGTGGATTACACGTTCCGAAGAATGTAATATATTTATTAATACGACAAATGCAGATAATCAGCCTGTAAGTCTTATTGAGGCTATGGCATTGGGCTTTCCTGTGATATCGACGAATGTAGGTGGCATTCCATATATCATAACAGATGGCGTTGATGGTATGCTTGTTGAACCGGGCGATGTAAATGCAATGGCTGAATGTGTGTGTAAGTTGGTGGACGATTCTACTCTCTTGAGAAATATTACAGAAAAGAGTTTAAAGAAATCCGAATCTTTCTACTCCCATAATGTGAAAAAGGAGTGGGAGAATCTATTGGGTAAAATTGCAAACAGATAATGACTATGAACTTGAAAAATAGAATAAGGGAACGGGCGAAAAAAAGTTATATAGCTCGAAAACTTTTTAACTGGTATTGCGCCAAGTGCTTTAAACGTAATCCTCAAGAACTTGCCTCAAAGGACTATAAGCGCGTGATGGGGCGTGATTTGGATTGGGAAAATCCGCGGAATCTTATAGAAAAGATATATTGGTTGATATTCAATACCGACACAACTCTTTGGAGTGTTTGTGCTGATAAATATCATGTACGTGAATTTGTCAAGGAACGAGGCTGTGGTAACATCCTTAATAGACTTTATGGCTGTTGGGAACGTGTCGAGGATATAGATTATGATAGCTTGCCAGACTCTTTTGTCATCAAGACTACAAATTCGAGTGGACAGATTATCATAGTCAAAGACAAAACACGTATGAATGTTGGTGAAGTGAACAAAAAGCTGAATCAATGGATGAAATTCATTTATGGCCTGACTTCTGCTCAATTGCATTATATGAAAATTAAGCCAGCAATTATTGCTGAAGAACTTCTTGAGAACAAGGCTGAGCCAACAAAAATGTTGGTAGACTATAAAATATGGTGTTTTGATGGTGTACCGGAATCTGTCTTGGTCGTTTATGACAGGAAAGGTGAAGATTATAAACTTTCTGTCTTTGATCTTGAGTGGAATAATATCTCTGAAAGAACTCTCAGGACCGATTCTCCACATTATGGCGGAGTTGATATTCCAAGGCCCGCTTCGTTTGATGAGATGGTTTCTGCATCTAAAAGATTGTCATTCGGTTTCCCTGAAGTGCGAGTTGATTTCTATGATATAAATGAAAAACCGGTTTTTGGAGAATTGACTTTTTCTACCGGATATGGATATTTTACAGACGAGTATTACTCCTATCTTGGCGATAAGGTTGACATTCAGTCGGTCAAGAGGATTGATACAAAGGATATACTTTCGTCTATAAAAATAAACAAATAAAGGCTATTGCCCCATATAAATGCAAGAAGTGTAGCGTCGCTACACTTCTTGCATTTATATAAAGTTGTCTGTTCATTCTACTGTTTCTGGCGCTTTTTTAATATTTCAGCATTACTATACGGACTTTATTAGAGTTCAATATCAAATCATTCTTGTGAAGTTTCTCTACCTCAAAAGAATTGTATATGTCATACAATCCGAACTTCTCAAGTTTTGATAAAGGGGATGGGGTTGCATCTTTATCTATGTAAACGCGGAAATCAGTCATGGATATTGTATCGTTCTCATAGGTGAAGTAGGCGATATGGTTCTCTTTAATCTGTCCTTGTGGTATTGTTGGAGATACATACGATACAAGTATCAAATCTCGTTGGAAAGAGTAATAGATGTCGCCATTGCAATTGGTTATGTTACCAGTCTGTTTGTTCTCAATACTTTTTACTTGCCAAAAGCCGTCAAGGTCGCCGTGGATTTGGTAACTCTCGCACGAAATTGTCTGCGATACAATAAGAAAAGCCAATATAATGTATAAGTATCTTTTCATTTTCTGCTGTTTGAAGGTTTGTGTGGGGTGTTAATGATTTTTATTTTTTGCTTAGCCATCCTTCTTTGCATATGGATAGCATTCCGCCAAAATTGTTGCCGATGAGTCGGCTGTGGTCATATGCTATGGCTCCGGTAAATTTCCACCCATTAAGTTTTTTGGGGGTATAGACGACTTCTCCCATTGTGCTCAGTTGGTAAAGAGGGGAAGGTAGTGGATCTTCGTATGAGCCCCAGTGCTTTGTCAAGGATGTCATTACTCTGTATTCAAGTTGCTCGCATGGCATGCCGTTGAAGGCCAAGTGATGTGAACGTAGACGCGAATATGGCATTGTCATATTGGATGGTTTGTTGTACAGAGGCGACAGAAAATGTGGATTACACATTGACATTCCCCAATGTTGCCATGATTGATAGATGCCATGTGTGTAGTACCAGTCTTTACCGCCGGCTTGTCCCATCATATCGCCCGAAGGGTTCTGAAGTATTGGGCCACTCTGGTCGCGCGAGGTTATGAATTCATACACGACGGTGTCTATTATCCTGTTCTTTGGTACTGTCAACTCTAGACCCAAAAGGCCGTCTCGCCAGGGGAGATATGTTATCCAGGTCTTCTTTCCTTCACGGTTGTAGTGGTAGTCGAGTCCGAATAGTCCCGAGTGGTCTTCGTAGTAATGTTCGTAATATGCTCTTATGCTCCAATTCTTGGCCTGATAATTGAACGCAAGATGTAGGCTGCCAAGCATATTACCATTAACATTGCTTTGCTCCATCTCTGTCGATTCACTACCGCCAGCCATGGGAATGAATGCTTTGAGGTACTCTTTGTAAGAATGTGGAAGATTGTATAGTATGATATCACCATCGGTGCGTTTTTCCCAAACACGTCCACCAAACTGGGAATACATTTCAAGTCCCATTTCAATTGAAAAGGGTGTCCTGCCCGGTTTCCCAATCTTCAGGAACGCTGTCTTTTCGTGAAAAAGGACATTGCTGACATACCTGCTTCCAATGGGGGCATTGCCCATATGTGTACTCTGGAAGTTATCATCGGTCTGCCGGCCGTAGCTGAAGTGTCCTTTAACGTATACCCATTCGTTGAACAACCATGGTGCGGTGGTGTATTCATTGATGCCGAACCTGACCTGTGGAATGGGACGTGCATTGGACGAAAAGGTCAGTCCCCCGCTGCTCAATGCCGGGTGCTTTCCCTCAGAATGTCGTTCTTTGCAGCCTATGCTCAATTCCCAGCAGTTGTACTTTACATCGGCATATAACTGTTGTATGTAGAACGGTGATGTGTAGTTCCATGCTCCAGCAATCTCGGCGCCATACGCCCAGGTGAATCCGTTCTTCTTGTCGAAATCGCGGTATATACCGGTACTCATCACGGCGTTGTCGTTCTCCAATGATGATAGTCCATGCCTGTTGCTTACTAGCCAGAATGGCGCGTTCTTGCCGTTTGATACCGTTACGTCTGTTTGGATCTCATATCTGATTTTTCCCCATTCGTCCTTTTGTGCATGTACGGGTAGTGCAAACATCAGGACAGGGAACAACCATTTCAGGATTTTGTCCATTTTTTTATTTAAAGGCTCTACATACATATTGCAAATATAGGCCCTTATTTTGTATTCTAGATATAAATTGTGTTGTTTTATTTTTTTTCTTCCATAATGTTTTTAACTTTGCGTGCCCTTGGGAATGCGCTGTCTTGAGGTAAAGAATAAATTACTAATCAATAAACTGTGAAGGTACTCATTGTCTCATTCTATTACGAACCCGAACTGGGTGCAGCGCCCAGCCGCATAACGAATCTCGCCAAAGGTCTCAAGGCTTCTGGCGCAGATGTTGATGTGCTGACCTGTCTGCCCAACTATCCCAAAGGTGAAATATTTGACGGTTATCGCGGACGTTTCTCCATGAAGGAGACAATTGACGGAATCAAAGTATACCGTTATTGGACATACGCCACAGTCTCAAAGAATCCTTTCAAGCGTGTGTTGGCAATGACTGCCTTTGCAACGACTATGTGGTCATTTGCTTTCAAGCGTAAATTAATCAAGAGCTATGACCGCGTAATAGTGCAGTCGCCTCCAATCCTTGTTTCGGCATCTGCTGTTGCTTTGTTCAAGAAACTTTATGGGAAAAATGTTGTCCTCAATGTTTCCGATTTGTGGCCCGGGTCGGCAGTGGAGTTAGGCTTTGTGCGCAAGGATAGCCTTACTTACAGGATATTGAGCCGTTTCGAGAAATTCATATACAAGCATTCGCATGCTGTGATGGGACAGTCGCAGGAAATTGTGGAACATGTAGAATCGATGTTCCCGGGCAAGTGGACATTCCTTTACCGCAATCTTCAGCCAGCCGAGTGTGTGTTGCCGGCCGTGAAACAGAAGTCTGCCACGCTTAAGATTGTATATGCAGGCCTGTTTGGTGTGGCACAGGACATGCTCTCATTGCTCAAATCCATTGATTTTAAGGGGCTTGGAGTTGAAATGCACCTCTATGGCGGCGGTAATCAGGTGGAGCAGATACAGGAGTATATAAAGGATGGTGACAAGAATATCTGGTATCACGGATATGTGTCAAAAAAGCAGATAAATGAAGAACTGAAGAAGTATCATCTCTCTATAATCCCTCTTGCTGCAGCAATACACGGCGCGGTGCCTTCAAAGATCTTTGACCTGTTGCCCGCCGGCATACCTATCCTTTTCAGCGGAAACGGTGAGGGTGCACGTATTGTTGAGGAGTGCGGTTTCGGTCTTGTATCGGAATATGGTGACTATAGGACCCTTGAGAAGAATATACGCGCTTTTGTAGATATGGCTCCTGAACAATATTCAGCCTACTCGGCCAACTGCCTGAACGCTTCGCGCGATGCATTCTCCTTCTCAAGGCAGCTTGAACGTTTTACTGCTTTCCTGGAGGAGTAAGCTACATACCGTTACTCCTCGACCTCGCATCCGGTGAACATAAAATCCTTCTCGGCAATATCCTTCGGGAATGTATAGTATGTCATTTCTGCCGTAGAGCACACTGTGCCGTCAAGTGAAATGGATGTCTCGATGAATACGAAATTGCGCTTCACTTCTTTTACACGTCCGCGTATCTCAATCCTTACATTCTCACCTGTGGGTACCGGTTTCTTGTATTTGATGTTGAGGTTTGTTGTCATTCCCGATGTCTGGAACTTGCGTGCGATTATCCAACCTCCGATTTCGTCCATAAGTGTTGCCTGAATGCCACCGTGCAGGGTGTTGAGCCAACCCTGATAGTTGTTCCCGGGTGTCCATACCGATACAATGTCGTCGTCGTCTTCGTAGAACTCCATCTTGAGTCCGTAGGGGTTCGATGGTGCGCATGCAAAACAGTTATAGCCTTTGTCGGTGAGTGGAGCCCATGGGTTGATGATTTTTTTCATGTCTGTATTCTGCTGTCAATAATTACGTTACTGTCACCTGAATGGCGGATGACGTGATCTCTTACAAAGTTACTCTATTTTGTTTCGCCTATACTCTTTTTTGTTTCACTTTTAGTGTTTGTTAATACTTGATGCCTGCTTTTGGTCTTTTTTGTTACGTTTTTTTCTTAACTTGCACACGTAAATGCCTAAACACTCAACGCAGTCCATAGTGAATACTGCTTGAACTGTGAGGAGTACGGGTAATGCAGTAGAGTGAGTCAAATAAATTCAATTGCAGTATGAGAAACTTTTTTAGTAAACTACATTTGTGGGTTTCGGTGCCGTTCGGCATCGTTATAACAATAACATGTTTCACCGGCGCGTTGCTTGTCTTTGAAACGGAGATAACAGATTTGTGTTACAGACCACTGACAAGTGTTGAGCCTGTCGGTGCCCCAATTCCTGTAGACATGCTTGTTGAAAAAGTGGAGCCTTTGCTTGAGGATGGTGCAGAGGTTACGGGCGTGGTTGTTTCGTCGGTCCCTACTGTGGCATACAAGGTCAATATTTCCAAACCATCCCGTTCGGCGTTGTTTGTTGACCAGTATACAGGCGAGGTCAAAGGACGTTATGGGCGTCTTCCTTTCTTTGATGTGACGCGCCGCCTGCACCGTTGGCTCATGGATACACGTCCCAAAGATGGCGGTGTGTATTGGGGAAAGGTGATAGTCGGCGTAAGTACGCTTGCATTTGTAGTGATTCTGTTTTCAGGACTTGTCATCTGGTGGCCGTTGAACAGGAAGATGTTCAGGAACCGTATGCAGATAGTTGTGTGTAAAGGTTGGAACCGCTTCCTGCACGATGTTCATGTAGCAGGCGGTTTCTATGTGCTCATGCTGCTCCTGGCTATGACGCTTACTGGACTTACATGGTCTTTTGAATGGTACAAAGAGGGTTTCTATTCAGTGCTGGGTGTAGAGATGGCGCAGGACGCTGATGAAGAAATAGCTCTGAAAGAGAGTGTGGCAAAGAAACATGGCGCGCCGATAGCCGTTGATTCCATCAGTGTGGTGAATTATGGTGAGGTGACTCTGCTTGCCGATGCCGTATCATCTGCGACTGTGAAAACCGATGCTATCTCTTCAGCGACTGTAAAAACCGATGCAGTCTCTTCAGCGACAACTAAGGCCGATGCTGTTACTTCGGCAACTCTGCAGGCTGATGTCATGACTGGAGCAACAATGCTTGCCGATAATGTGGAACCGCAGTATGTATGGCAGGCAGCTCTTGATGCTGTTGCGGAAATGAACCCAGATTATGAAACCATAACAATATCGGACGGAATGGTTACTGTGGCTCAAAAAGGATTCGGCAACAAACGTGCCTATGACAAGTTTGTGTTCAATGAAGACACCGGGGAGATTGTTTCCGAGGAACTTTATGGCGATTCACCATACAGCAGCAAGGTCGCAGGTTGGGTACGTACTGTGCATGTGGGCTCATGGGGCGGTGTGGTGTCGAAGGTGCTCTACTTTCTCGCTGCGCTTCTGGGTGCAACACTTGCGCCAACCGGTTACTATTTCTGGATAAGGCGGCTGTATCTGAAACGCAGGAAATGAACTCAAATCTAAAAACGGTATCGTGTGGATTTGCAGAGTAAAAATGATGATGTTATGGAAGTCAAATATGTGATTTTTTCCGAAACGGGAAAGCGTCGGGTCAATCAAGATATATGCCGTGTGGCAGATATGTCGCACGAAAAACGCTTCTTGATGGTTCTGTGTGATGGCATGGGTGGTCATTCTATGGGTGACGTGGCTGCCGAGACTGTTTGTGGCGCTGTATGCAGGTTTTGGGAAGAGAATTGCGGGTTCCGGAATTCTACCGAGTGTGCCGCCATGGCTTGCCGCTGTGCTTCAGAAGCCCTTTCTTGCCGTTCGCGAGTGGTGCGTCCTGTGGAGATGGGAACGACATTGGTGATGGCAAGCATAGAAAACAATGTTGTTACAGTTGCGCATTGCGGTGACAGTCGTTGTTATCTGCTGCGTGACGGCGAAGTCGTGTACATGACAAAAGATCATGCCGAACCTTATGGTGGTTCTGAAGTCGTAACTAAATGTTTCTTCTCAATGGACCAGGAAGTAGCTGTCCCCGACATTGTGCAATATGAGGTAATCCCCGGCGATAGGATTTTTATCTGTTCCGATGGTGTATACAAGGCGATGGCGCCGCAGATTCTGTCAGCTAGATTGCAGGACAGGAAATCATTGGAAGAAGTGGTGGATGTCATAAAGTTCATGTGTGAGAAATTTTCAACAGATAATTATTCCGGAATTTTGGCCGAAATAATGTGAAGAAAGTATTATTTGGATATATATGGCAATGTTGTAAGTAAAAAATAGGGTAGTGGTATGAAATGTGCAGTGTATACAATTGTGATTGCTCTCTTGTTTGCCTCATGCGGTGGAAATGCTTTCAAGAAAACGGAGAGTGTGGTTGACCAGGTGGAGGACAGTGTTGAGTGCACCGTAATTGATACGGAAACAGGACAGGGAGGAGTTTACGTGGTAGACAGTGTCAGCGCTGATTATACAGCCAATGCAGCGTTAATCGGGCAGAGTAAACAGGAGATGCTGGGCGTTGCCGACAGTGTCGGTGGATTCTGGTTCTCGGATGATGTGGAACTGCAATCGCAGGACCCTCACGCATATTGGCTCATGAACAGAATGATGCAGATGAGGCAGCTCGTTAGTACTGCTGATGATGATTGGGCGTGGATGTTGGCAATGAATGAGAGTGTAGAAGGTTATAACACACGTCTCGGGCGTAAAATAGGTTCGGTTGATGCTGCAGTCAGGGCAATTCATGAACTTATCGGGCTCTACGGCGCGGGTAGTCAGGCCGAGATGAATACGGCAAGCTACGTAATGTCTGTTCTTGAACATTACAGTACTGTGTATACCTATTATTGTCTTATCAATTCTATTCATGGCTTTGAAGATGGCAATAATTGGAATTTGAGGATGAGGGCGTTATACTATAAGGAATTCAAGGAGTGGTTCGCGTTGAATGATGCTGTTTACAGGGTTATGTGCGACTATACATATGCACCGGCCAGATATTCATCCCTCTCTTTGGATTTGAATGGAGCATTTGAACAATGGTCCAAAGCCAGGTCTGATGAACTCGAAATAGAACGCGACATCTTTTGGACTTACAATTGGACGGCATATGAAAGCGATGCGGAAATCGTATCCCCAAAAGAGTTCGACGAACTCTTGGGGTATTTCAAGCGCAGGACCATGGATGATGTGGTTGAGGAAATCGTGGCCGATTGGGTTGAGCCGAATTATGCCCTTGCTCGCGAGCGTATTGGGTACAGTATTGATTTTGATGAGATTGCCGAGACGCTGGAACGTTATGTTGTAGCCCTTGATGCTTGGCGCGCAGTCCGTGAACAGATTGCATTGATGCTTCCCAGGGAGAAACGGGAATCGTATCGTGAGATAAGCAATCAGATGCACACGAGATTGTATAATGACCTTTATGGGCTCAACTCTAAAAGTTGAGGGGTAAAAATAATTGTTTTATATTTGCTGTCAAGAAATTTTACGACTATGAAACTTGACGGCTACTCATTACTTCTTCCCGAAGGCACACTAAATTATTTTGATGTTATAAACGTT
>JAZQZM010000037.1:0-20891 GCA_045634085.1 Bacteroidaceae bacterium | reverse complement strand
ATCTTTGGTAGTAATATATGATGCACCTTCTTCTAATGATTGAATATACTGTATACTTTGTTGCTTAGACCACCAATTATGCTCTTTGTCTAGAACTAATGCCCTGCCATTGGGTCTTACTATAATAGACACAAAATCATGCTGTGTCCCCTCTTTCATAACATCATAGACATAATAAATTGCTTCTTGGTATCCATTATAATGTTCATCCCATCTTCCTTGACTATATGCGAAACAACAAATCGGTTCACCTATAACTGATGATTCTTGAAAATTCGTTGGTTTAAATATACAGATATTGTTATCTTCAAAAACTAAAGTTTTCTGCATAATTGAAAAGGTTTCTTCATTGTTAAACTTTGCTCTAAGGAATGTTCCTATTTTTACTGCCTTAACAAATTCTATTATATCACCATTTTGAACATCTAAAGCACGACAATATGGTTTTAAATCTATATATTGTGACATTAGATTATATATTCTATCTGGTTTTATTCCTTGTTGATAAAATTCATCTATTTTGGGTTTAAGAATTGGGAAATCTTTAGGGTATTTTGCATCTAAATACTTGTATACATCTTTTATGTTCATAAATCCTATCCCTTTTTTTATAATAAATATCTACATAAATGAATTTATTATCTATATTTGCTCTATAATTCAGAATAATTCATTATGTTCACATTTATTAGTAATATTTATGACATATCAGCACAGCTAAACAACGCCCCTTTATACTATAAACGTTTTTTAATAGTTGATGATGTAGAGTATTGGTTGCAATACCAAAATATGTCATATCGTAAAAATGTACGATACACATTAGAGGGGGTTATTATGGGAGTATCTGCTATACAATTAATAAAAAAAGAAGTTAATGGTTCTTTTTCAGTTTATAGATATAATGGTTCTCTAATAATTAATAGGCTTTTAGACGGAAATGTCATTGATGATGCCATAGAAAACATAATAGAACTTGAAACGAATATAAGAGACTTTTTTCAATAAAAAAAGAGCATAACTAATGCTATGCTCTGCATGGGTCAACTGCTATATTATTGCCTTATTTTTTGCTACTACACATTAAAAATTGCAGAAAATATTTGCCAAACAGAGATATTTCAGTAATTTCACCACGAGAGAACACTTATACGTTCCACTCGCAGAAATGACAAAAATTGGAGGTAAAAATGAAAGCAAGAGAATGTGAAGTGCAAATGGATGCATATCAAAAATCTTATGATGATACAATCGCTTATTTTAAACAATTTCATGGGGGAGATTTGGATGGATATACATATGTGGATCTTGGTTTAAGTGTAAAATGGGCAAGTCGTAATTTTGAGGCTACAACAGATTTAGAATCTGGAATTCCTGTAGGATGGGGCAACTTATATAAAAATGAAGATTTAATTACGCTCCGCAGTAAAGGAATCATTGATTTAAACAATAATATAAAGCCCTTATATTCTATTTGCAGTATTGGAGAATGGCGTCTACCATCAAAGGATGAATTTAAAGAATTATTTGAAAAATGTACTTGGACGCTTTTAGAAACTCCTAGATATGGTTTAAAAATAGTAGGCCGTAATGGCAATTCTATTTTTTTACCCTTAGTTGGATCTATCCAGACAAAAAATTGTGGTACTGATAAATGGGAAGTACTAAGACAAAATCTTTGTGGCTGTTATTGGACTTCAACTTTTAACACACTACGTTTACATCCTGACCATGCTGCAAAAGCTGGAACAAGTAAAGTATTGACAGCATGTGGCTATATGTGCGAGCCCAAAGGACCATCAACACTTGATTTTATCTTAGAAAGATATCGTCTAAATATACGTTTAGTATGTGATAGATAGAGTATAAAAGAATGGTAAGACTGCAGAAGCCGTGAAAAAGGATTCTGACAATTGAGCCGCAGCGAATGACTGCCTTATAGTGATCATAAGAGGTGGAACATAGAATAAAAAAAATAATTGTGGGTAATTGTAGAATTTTGGAAGGTATTGACCATTTTTATTACTGAAAAAGGGTATATATCATGTCCTTTTTGTCAAAAAGTGCATAAACAAATTGTTTATAATAACTCATAATTTAAATAATGTTAATTCAATTATCTAACAAGGTAAATTATAATATAGTACATTTGTAATTATAATTATCGTGGACTATGGGTTTTATCCTGCTTTTTGTCCACCCTGCCCAATCATTGAAAGAAGAAGAGATTGTGTATATGCACATATGAGTACAAAAGCAGCGAGTCAAAAGATTTTGACTCGCTGCTTTTGTACCTCAGTCGGGAATCGAACCCGAATCTAATCTTTAGGAGAGATTTATTCTATCCATTGAACTACTAAGGCGCACCGTGGATGCACTTTGTGCGCTAATCCGTCGCGAAGATAATCAAAATCTTCGCAAACATCAAATGCTATAATGCCAATTTAACTTCAAAACCCTGAAAAACTGTTATTTTGTTTTAACATTATACAACTGAAGCGCCATGTTCGGGCAAAAGAAGTATCTTTGCACAGTACAAAGACAACAACCCCCGTACTACATGAAACAGACAATAGCCATAATACTCATTCTTGCTGCAGCCATTGCGCCGGCACAGGATTTCAAGACATTATACACCGAGGGCATTGCCCACATAAAGGAGAAGAATTACGCAAAAGCCGCAGAATCATTTGAACAGGCTCTGAAATTCGCCACGGGCGAAGAGGAACAGTTCGGCCTGTACCTGAACATGGCCTATTCGAGCATGATGGCAGGCTACACCGACAAGGCACTCGAGAACTACAACCGTGCCATAGGGCTACGCGGCTATGACAGGGCGCTGTATTTCCAACGTGCAGCCACATACATGCAGGCAGGGCGTTACGATGAGGCGATAGAGGACTGCAACACGATACTACACAACACCCCCGACGACACCGATGCACAACTCATGAGAGCACAGGCATACATGACCAAGGGCGACAACCGCAAGGCAAGGGAGGAGTTTATTGCCATTACAGAACGCACTCCCGGCAACCTGAACGCACGCCTGGGACTTGCCATGACATATAAGAACGAGAAGTTATACGAAAAGGCGATGTTGCTCATTGGCCTGCTAATTGAAGAGTCACCCGCGAATGCGGCACTTTACATCGCACGCAGCGACATTGAGAGAGAACTGGAGCAGTATGAACTTGCGCTCATGGACGTGGAACAGGCAATAGCGCTTGAACCCGAGAACGCCGAATACTACACACTGCAGGCGATACTGCTTGAAAAATGCGGAAAGAGGAGTGCTGCAACCAACAGCAGAAAGAGGGCCGAGAAACTGAAGAACGATGCTCAAAACAGATAAAAACCGGACACTCCATTCTATTGCCGACACAGCATAAATGTACCCTACATGGGCACACAGAGCACTCATCGCAAAGAGATACCGTTTTATTGAAAGAAAGCAGGCTCTCAATTGAAGAATTACATTTTTGATAAATTTTCGTATTGCCGTTCCAAAAAAGAACAATTTAAATTTGATATGTTATCCTAAAATACCTATCTTTGGAGAACAACATTGAAAACGAGTGTCATGACAGAGAGAACTACTCCTTATAACATTAAGGAAAAGAAAGAGAAAAATGCGACATACCGTTCACTCATACGTGCTGAACTGGCCGATGAACTGTATGAGAAGATACTGAACATCATTGTCATTGAGAAGAGATACCGCAACAAGGAGTTCTCGGCAAAGGAACTTGCCAATGAACTTGGCACCAACACCAGATACATCTCGGCGGTAATCAATTCGCGTTTCAACACCAATTTCTCGTGCCTCATCAACGAGTACAGGGTTAAGGAAGCCCTACACCGCATGACCGACAAGAGATATCTTGACCTGACAATAGAGGAGATTGGAACACTGGTAGGCTTTGCAAACCGTCAGTCATTCTACGCCTCTTTCTACCGTATCATGGGCGAGACACCCAACAGCTACAGGAAGAGACACCTTACAACCAAATAACGAATATGGAAGAGACCCGCGAGGTTATCAGGAACATAAAGAAGGAACTCCGTCTGTTCATGAACGGAGTCACATCGGCCCAACTGCGCAAATTGGGCATGCAGTACAACATAATATTCGGCGTGAGCATTCCGCATCTTAAGGAGATTGCCAAGAAGTTCCCGCACGATGCCGAGGTTGCCAAGGCTCTGTGGAAAGAGAACATACGCGAGAGCAAGCTGCTGGCAATATTCATGCTCCCCGAGGAGTGCCATGCCGAGGTTGCCGAGCAGTGGATTGGGGAATGCCGCTACAAGGAGAACGCCGACCACCTTGCACACTGCATCCTGAGCCGCTTGCCCGATGCCACAGAGAAGGCACTCGACTGGGCATACAACGGCAAGGAGCTATACAGCTATTGCGGATTCCTCACACTGGCCCACCTGTTCAGAGGCGGTAAAGCCTTGAATGACGAACAGGAACAGCAGTTCTTTACTGCAGTGGCAAAGCATATTGAAGAGGGCACACTGCAGGAAAGCGGAGCAGCAAAGGCATTCAGTTTCTACACCAGCGAAGACGAGGAGAGAGAAGCAAGATTCGGCGCCTTCAACAGCATGAAAAACGCCTGAAAACGACACACTACAATAAATAAATACCACACAACAACCTGGCTCCTGGAGCCCGGTTGTTTTTTTAAAATAAATTTAGAGTTATTTTTTCACCATATTATAAATAAAATCGTAACTTTGTCTATTGAAACTGCGAGGAGTGCCCAAACCGTTCCTGCAGCAAAGTGTAGAAGATGGAAAACAGCAAGATTGCAGAAGCAGCAAAGCAGATATTCACAGACTACCTGAAAGAGAACAGATGCCGAAGGACGCCAGAACGTTTTGCCATACTTGAGGCAGTGTACTCAATAAACGGATGCTTCGACATAGACGAAATCCTCAGGCACATGGAAGAGGAGGAGAAGTTCAGGGTAAGCCGTGCTACTGTATACAACACGATATCCCTGCTGCAGAACGCGAATCTTGTAGTGCACCATCAGTTCGGCAACGTATCAAAATATGAGAAGTGCTACGGAACCGAAAAGAGCCACATGGTCTGCACCAACTGCGGCAAAGTAACTGAGATTGGCAATCTGAACATAACTGAAACCATAACAGCGAACATAAAAAAATTCCATTTAACCCATTATTCGCTTTACTTGTACGGACTCTGCAACAAGTGCCACCAGGCAATGAAGAGACGCAAGGCGCGAATAAATAAAGAAAAATGAATATGAGACAGAATATTGACGTACTCTTAGGCCTGCAGTGGGGCGACGAAGGCAAAGGTAAAGTTGTTGATGTGCTTACCCCTAACTATGATGTGGTAGCCCGTTTCCAGGGAGGTCCTAACGCCGGACATACTCTTGAGTTCGACGGCAAGAAGTTCGTGTTGCGTTCTATCCCTTCTGGAATTTTCCAGGGCGGCAAGACAAACATCATAGGTAACGGTGTCGTTCTTGACCCTGCTTTGTTCAAGGGCGAGGCCGAGGATCTCATGAAAGCCGGATACGACCTTACAAAGAACCTCTTCATCTCGAAGAAGGCTCACCTCATCCTGCCTACACACCGTGTTCTTGACGCAGCTTACGAGGCAGCCAAGGGCGATGCAAAGGTGGGCACGACAGGCAAGGGTATCGGCCCCACATACACCGACAAGATAAGCCGCAACGGTCTGCGCGTAGGCGACATACTTGAGAACTTCGAGCAGAAGTACGCCGCAGCCAAGGCACGTCATGCCCAGATGCTGAAGGACATGAACTACAGCTATGACATCACTGAGATGGAGAAGACGTGGCTCGAGGGTATCGAGTACCTGAAGAAGTTCCGCCTCATTGACAGCGAGCAGCTCATCAACGACCTGATGAACGAGGGCAAGAGCATCCTTTGCGAAGGTGCTCAGGGCAGTTTGCTCGACATTGATTTCGGCAGCTATCCTTTCGTTACATCATCGAACACCGTATGTGCCGGCGCATGTACAGGTCTTGGCGTTGCCCCCAACAGAATTGGCAACGTATACGGTATTACAAAGGCATACTGCACCCGCGTAGGTTCAGGCCCGTTCCCAACAGAACTCTTTGACGAGACCGGTAAGGAGATGCGCGACCGCGGTCACGAGTACGGCGCCGTAACAGGACGCGAACGCCGCTGTGGCTGGATTGACCTTGTTGCACTCAAGTACACAATCATGATAAACGGTGTAACACACCTCATCCTCATGAAGAGTGACGTGCTTGACACATTCCCCACAATCAAGGCCTGCGTTGCCTATAAGAAGGATGGCGAGACACTGAGCCACATGCCTTACGACGTTGAGGGCGTAGAGCCTGTATACACAGAGTTGAAGGGTTGGATGACCGACCTTACAAAGCTCAGAAGCGAGGAGGAACTGCCCGAGGCATTCAAGGAGTACATCGCGTTTCTGGAGAAGGAGCTCGGAGTACCTGTGAAGTACCTCTCAATAGGTCCCGACCGAGACCAGACAATCACACGCAACATCTGAGAAACGGCACAACACCGTTTCTTGGACGGAAACGTGATGTAAAAGAGGACACTGCATATGATAACCCTAATACTGTTCTTGGTCATACCCATTGCGGGCTACATAATACAGGCAGACCTCAAGAGTAAGTTCAAGAAATACTCAAAGATGCCTATTGGCCTTACCGGGCGCGATGTAGCATTGAAGATGCTGCACGACAACGGCATATATGATGTCAAGGTCGTGAGCATCCCGGGAAGACTGACCGACCACTATAACCCTGCCGACAGGACTGTGAACCTGAGCCAGGAGGTATACGGCTCGGCAAGCATTGCCGCTGCCGCAGTTGCAGCACACGAATGCGGACACGCCGTGCAGCATGTCAAGGCTTACGGGCCGTTGCAACTGCGTTCGGCACTGGTGCCGGTGGTATCATTCTCATCAAGTATCGTGTCATGGGTACTACTCTTGGGAGTACTGCTCATCGGAGTGTTCCCCTTCCTGCTTTTAGGAGGCATAATACTCTTTGCATTCACTACCCTGTTCAGCATCATCACACTGCCGGTGGAGATTGACGCAAGCAAAAGAGCACTCATGTGGTTGCAATCGGCAGGCATCACAAACGACAGAAACCACAGATACGCAACCGGCGCATTGCGTTCGGCCGCATATACATACGTAATCGCAGCCATTTCGTCACTTACCACACTGTTCTATTACATAGCAGTATATATGGGCCGACGTGACTGAGAGGCTATACTAATTCCATAAATAGAAAATGGCAACAAAACCATCAATACCAAAGGGAACAAGAGACTTCTCACCCATTGAGATGTCAAAGAGAAACTATATTTTCGACACCATACGCGAAGCATTCCGCATCTTCGGTTTCCAGCAGATTGAGACTCCGGCCATGGAGAACCTCTCTACACTGATGGGCAAGTACGGCGAAGAGGGCGACAAGCTGTTATTCAAAATCCAGAACTCGGGCGACTACTTCAATGGACTCACCGATGAGGAGCTGCTCAGCCGCAATGCAGCCAAGCTTGCGTCAAAGTTCTGCGAGAAGGGACTGCGCTACGACCTCACCGTGCCTTTCGCACGCTACGTGGTAATGCACCGCGATGAACTTGTATTCCCGTTCAAGCGCTACCAGATTCAGCCCGTATGGCGTGCCGACCGCCCACAGAAAGGCCGCTATCGCGAGTTCTACCAATGCGATGCCGACATCATTGGCAACAACTCACTCATCAACGAGGTTGAACTGATACAGCTAATTGACTACGTATTCGGCAAACTGGGCATACGCGTTGCAATTAAGCTGAACAACCGCAAAGTCCTTTCAGGCATCGCCGAGGTAATTGGCGAGCCCGACAAAATTATTGACATAACAGTTGCCATTGACAAGATTGAGAAGATTGGCCTTGACGGTGTCATTGCCGAACTCAAGAGTAAGGGAATCAGTGACGCATCTATAGAGAAACTGCTGCCCATTCTGCAGGCACAGGGCAACAACAGCGAGAAACTGGACATCATTGCCCAGACACTCCAGGGCAACGAGACCGGCGAGAAGGGTGTCGAGGAGATACGTTTCATCCTTGATGCACTTGGCGAACTCAAGCTCAACAGCGCACTCGACCTTGACCTTACACTTGCACGCGGACTCAACTACTACACCGGTGCAATCCTCGAGGTAAAGGCACTTGACGTTGCAATAGGCAGCATCACAGGCGGTGGCCGCTACGACAACCTCACCGGCGTGTTCGGCATGGACGGAGTATCGGGCGTAGGTATCTCATTCGGTGCCGACCGCATCTATGACGTGATGAACCAGCTCGACCTTTACCCCAAGGAGTCAATACAGACCACACAGGTAATGTTCGTAAACTTCGGTAACAAGGAGGCGATGTGTGCACTTCAGATAATATCGGGACTCCGCAAGGAGGGTATCTCGGCCGAGTTGTTCCCAAGCAGCGACAAGATGAAGAAGCAGATGGGATATGCCAACAGCCACAACATCCCGTTCGTGGCAATCATCGGCGAGCAGGAGATGGCTGACGGCACTATAGCTGTAAAGAACATGACTACCGGCGAACAGAAGAGCATGACAGCAATTGAACTTACAGAGATGCTCAAGGCATAAAGGACAAACTACTGATACATATAATATGCATGAAGGAGCTACCGCGGTAGCTCCTTCATGCATATTTATAGACACAATCGCCTATTTCGACGGCTTCCCCATTAGAATTTACTGCAGAGCAGGGGATGGTCATATTATCAGTACAACCTACTTTACCCTATGCAGAACGGCCTGCGAACCATCGACTTTCCATTTGCCGCCATCATTCAGAAGACGTACCTTCATCTTCACTCTCTTGTCAACGGCACTTGAAGCCTTGAGTTCAACATACGCGGTATCGCCGACAATCTCCTCCGACAAGACAACAAAATCCGCATCGTAGCCCTCAGGCGTCGGTTTGCCGGCATTGGGTACAAAAAGTCTCTCGAGATAAGTGTCAAAAATCTGTTCCTCGGCCTCATTGGCAAAGACTACATTATCCCTGACATCATCGACATTGCCCGAGGTTATTGAACTGAAGAAAAGCACTGCAACACTGCCGGGACCCTGTGACGTGAGCTGGACACCGCCACACGCAACAAGCGCAAGAAGCACCAAAGAAAGCACTGAATTACGGAGTATATATTTCATATCTGTCTATTTTAGCACCGCTAAATTATATCTTTTTATTGAAAAACAGGTATTGTTACCGGGATAAATATGATAATACATCATTCGAGGAACGTCGCCACAGACGAATGTACGTAATCCCTCAAGCTGGGTAATGCGGTGTGTATTGGTTTGCGTATGTTTCAGAGATCCTTCACATGCGTTCTGGATGACATTTGGTAAAGGAAATAAAGTAGTTTAGTCAACCGCCATATTATTTCCAAAAATAAACAGTTTTTATTTTGTTCTCAATATTGTTTGGAGTAACTTTGTAGGGATAATACGGGACACCCCGAACAGTTGCCGCACCGGTTGTCGCCCGACACACTTCTGCCGCCCGACTCTACCCTTGCATTGTTAGGCAACACAATGCCTGCGTGATGACATTCCACAGACAGCAAAAGCGATCACTACAGATTAAAAATATAAAATTTCACACTATGGATGTTATTAAGAATCTAATCGAGCGTGCACAGCAGAACAAGCAACGCATCGTTCTCCCCGAGGGAACTGAAGAACGTACACTCAAGGCAGCCGACAAGGCTCTCGCCGACGGTATCGCCGAGTTGGTAATTCTTGGCAACAAGGAGGAAATCCTTGCACTTGCCGAGAAGAACGGCCTTACAAACATCGACAAGGCTACAATCATTGACCCGGAGAACAACCCCGATGCCGAGAAGTATGCAAACCTTCTCTTCGAGTTGCGCAAATCAAAGGGTATGACAATGGAGGATGCCCAGAAGCTCGTATGCAACCCACTCTACCTTGGTTGCCTCATCATCAAGAACGGCGATGCCGACGGTCAGGTAGCAGGTGCACTGAACACAACCGGTAACGTGCTCCGTCCTGCACTCCAGATCATCAAGACAACACCGGGTATCTCATGTGTCAGCGGTGCCATGATGCTCATCACAAACGCAAAGGAGTATGGCGAGGACGGCGTTCTCTTCGTAGCAGACGTTGCCGTTACACCACAGCCCGATGCAAACCAACTTTCACAGATTGCAGTATGTACTGCACAGACAGCAAAGGCTATCGGCGGTTTTGAGGAGCCACGCGTCGCAATGCTCAGCTTCTCTACCAAGGGTTCGGCAAAGCATGAGATGGTAGACAAGGTTACTGAGGCTACAAAGCTCGCACACGAACTTGACCCAGAGCTTTCACTCGACGGCGAATTGCAGGCCGACGCAGCTCTTGTTCCATTCGTAGGCCAGAGCAAGGCTCCAGGTTCAAAGGTTGCCGGCAAGGCAAACGTACTCGTATTCCCCGACCTCGGTGCAGGTAACATCGGTTACAAGCTCGTTCAGCGTCTGGGCAATGCCGAGGCTATCGGCCCCGTACTCCAGGGTATCGCACGCCCTGTAAACGACCTCTCACGCGGTTGCTCAATCGAGGACGTATACATGATGATTGCCATCACTGCAAACCAGGCAATTGCAGCCAAGAAGTAATTCAAACAACAAACAAAAAAGTATAGAAATGAAAATTCTTGTATTGAACTGCGGAAGTTCATCAATCAAATATCAGCTGATTGACATCGAGTCAAAGAATGTACTTGCCAAGGGTGGTATCGAGAAGATCGGCCTTGAGGGTTCATTCATCAAGTTCAACTTGCCTAACGGCGAGAAGGAGACAATCTTCGCATCAATTCCAGAGCACACTATCGGTGTACGCCTCATCTTCGACGTACTCACAAGCGAGAAGTTCGGCGCCATCGGTTCTATTGACGAGATTGACGCAGTAGGTCACCGCATGGTACACGGTGGCGAGAAGTTCAGTGCATCGACACTGCTCACCGACGAGGTTCTTGAGGTATTCGAGGCATGCAACGACCTTGCTCCACTCCACAACCCAGCGAACCTCAAGGGTGTTAACGCTGTCAAGGAAGTTGCTCCTGAGATACCTCAGGTTGGTGTATTCGACACAGCATTCCACCAGACAATGCCTGACTATGCATACATGTACGCACTCCCATACGAGCTCTACGAGAAGCATGGTGTACGTCGCTACGGTTTCCACGGAACATCGCACCGCTACATCACAAAGCGTGCTCTTGAGATGCTGAACATCCCTGCCGAGGGCAGCAAGATCATCACATGCCACATCGGTAACGGAGCATCGGTTGCAGCTGTAAAGGACGGCAAGAGTGTTGACACATCAATGGGTATGACTCCACTTGCAGGTCTCATGATGGGTACACGCAGCGGTGATGTTGACCCGGGTATCATCCCTTACATCATGGACAAGACAGGTCTTGACATGCAGGGCGTCATCGACATGCTCAACAAGAGGTCAGGTGTTGCAGGTATCACAGGCATCTCTTCGGACATGCGCGAGGTGAAGGCCGCTGCCGACGAGGGCAACAAGCGCGCAATACTTTCTAACACAATGAACTTCTACCGCATCAAGAAGTACATCGGTGCTTATGCTGCAGCAATGAGTGGTGTTGACATCATCATCTTCGCAGGTGGTGTTGGCGAGAACCAGCAGGATTGCCGTGAGGCTGCACTCGAGGGCCTCGAGTTCCTCGGCGTTGAGCTCGACAAGGAGGTAAATGCAAAGATGCGTGGCGAGGAGGCTGTACTCTCAACTCCAGAGTCTAAGGTTAAGGTATTGCTTATCCCAACAGACGAGGAGATGATGATTGCTACCGATACTTACGAGATTGTAAAGGAGCTCAAGTAATCCACAGCAATTATACATACACATAAAAGGCGGTTCATGCGAACCGCCTTTTATATTTATATCAATTCCGCATCAACCATGCATGCGGCCTTCTGCAGCAATTTATTCAGCTACCACAACGGTATCCTTCTTCAATCGTGCGTTGCCTTTCACAAGAAAGTCAAGTGAATACTGCGCAGCCTTGCGCATCTCGCGGCATTCGGTTATTGCGACAAGCACATCGGCAAGTTCCTTGATTCTTGAAATTGCCTTTACATCCTCCTGTCGCAGTTCATACTCAAAAGTACCGTTGCTACCCGAGAGTTCAACCATAACCTTGCCCTCGGAAGCCGCGATAAAGTCAATGACACCGCCATCATCGCCACGTTTGAAGTCACGACGTTCCACATACACACCATGCTCCTTACCGGTCCATGAGTAAAGCGAGTTCTCAGCCGTAACATAGACGTCCCCACAAGAGACCTTCACAACCTTGTAGCCGATTCTGCTTCCACGGTAGTACGATGTGAGCACCGCCTCGCCATTGTCCTTTACCGTAGCACGCAGGAAGTTGTTGAAAGCATTCTTCGACATGGCCTGCGAAGGTGCCGAAAAGACGCCCATATCCTGATATTTTGAATTCTTGCTATAGTCCAGTTCGGCCTGCATGCCGTCACGCAGTGCCTCGAGACGCTGCAATTCACCGTCAAAGTATGCAATGTCGCGTTCCTTCTCCTTTATAAGAATTTCATGACGCAGAGCCTCGGCCTCGCGAAGAGTCTTGTATGCTTTGGGATGGGCATCCTTGATGCTGTCGATAAGTATCTTCGCCTTGTTGAAGTTGCCGCCGTCGTACTCCTTGCGCACCTCGTCAAAAATATCACGGGCAGGCTGTTCAATACTGTTCTCGCATGAGAACATCACAAAAGCAAAGGTTGCAGAGAGAATAAGGTGAAATATCTTTTTCATAATAATCATAATAACAGGTATGCTTTATGTAAATTACCGGCAGGGAGAACGGACACTGCATAACATGGAAAGAGCCCTGTTTCCTTTGGCTGATAATGCAAAAATACAACTAATTATCGTTCTGTGCCCTCTTTAGAGATTATTTTTCGCCACTAAAGGTATTATTGAATAGTTTTTAACAACTCCGTTTTTATAAATAGAGCAGAAATGAGTATCTTTGCGTTAAGCCACGAAATGCACTGCGACAGGCACGGAATATTGGAACCGTTTCCCTTACCGCCAGTGCAAACCATTACAGGATGAACTCAGGCAAAGACGGCAGCCATGCCGCAGAATTGCCTTAACAAGCATAAGACAATGTACAAGCCTACAAGAGAAGAACTTTGCAAGATACTTGACACCCCGATATTCCGCAAGATAACGGAAACTGCCGACAGCCTTGGCATGGAATGCTATGTTGTGGGCGGATTCGTGCGCGACATATTCCTTGAACGCCCGTCGACCGACATTGACGTAGTAGTTGTCGGCAAGGGTATTGAGATGGCACGTGCCTTCAGCAAGAGGCTCGGCAAGGGCGCACACCTGTCGGTATATGCCAATTTCGGCACTGCACAGGTAAAATACGGAGAGCACGAGATTGAGTTTGTCGGCGCCCGCAAGGAGAGCTACAGCCACGACTCACGCAACCCCATTGTCGAGGACGGCACGCTTGAAGATGACCAGAACCGTCGCGACTTCACCATAAACGCCATGGCAATATGCCTGAACTCGGCAAGGTTCGGTGAGCTCGTTGACCCATTCGACGGCATGCTCGACCTTGAAGACCGCATAATAAGCACCCCGCTTGAACCAGGAATCACATTCAGCGACGACCCGCTGCGCATGATGCGCTGCATACGCTTTGCCACACAGCTCAACTTCTACATTGAAGAGGAGACTTTCCAGGCACTGTGCGACAACAAGGAGAGGATAAAGATAATTTCACGCGAGAGAATAAACGAAGAACTCAACAAGATCTTGCTCTCGCCCACCCCATCGAAAGGTTTCATAGAACTCGACCGTTGCGGCCTGCTTGAAATCATCTTCCCACAGCTGACTGCACTGCAAGGCGTAGAGACAAAGAACGGCTACAGCCACAAGGAGATGTTCTACCACACCCTTGAGGTACTTGACAACGTAGCAAAGAACACCGACAACCTGTGGCTGCGCTGGGCAGCGTTGCTGCACGACATCGGCAAGCCAAAGACAAAGCGCTGGGACCCTGTGATGAAGTGGACATTCCACAACCACAACATCGTGGGCGAAAAGATGACCCTGAAACTGTTCCGCGACTACAAGATGCCGCAGAACGAGAAGATGAAGTACGTTGCGAAACTGGTATCGTTGCACATGCGCCCCATAGCCATTGCCGACGACGAAGTGACAGACTCAGCCGTACGCCGCCTGCTCTTTGATGCCGGCGATGACATCGACGACCTTATGACACTTTGCGAAGCCGACATAACATCCAAGAACGAAGTGCGCAAAAAACAGTTCCTCAACAACTTCCAGATTGTGCGCCAGAAGCTCAAGGACATTGAGGAGAAAGACCGCATACGTAACTTCCAGCCGCCGGTGAACGGTGAGGAGATAATGCAGATGTTCAATCTTGGACCATGCGCCGAAGTGGGACGCCTGAAGAGTGCCGTGAAGGATGCAATCCTTGACGGAATAATCCCCAACGAGCACGATGCAGCAAAGACTTTCATCATAGAACAGGCCGCAAAGCTGGGGCTGACACCATGCTGCGGGTAACAGACAGTTTATACAACACGGCAAACACACACAACCACCATGCGGCAAAAGCCGACAATTGATTCCTAAAAGAAGAACATGAAAAAGCTACTATTGATACTGGCAATCATTGCCACAACAGCCACAGCCCAGGAAATATCCTACGGGGAGTACATGCAGCGCGTCATGGACGGAAACATTGCACTCACGGCAAAAAGGCTCGACATTGAAATTGCCGATGCCCGACTCGTCGGTTCAAAGACACACAACGACCCCACCCTTGCCGTCACATACAGCAACAACGAGGACTGGAGCAAGAAACTGGGACAGGGCATTGAGGTAGAACTGAGCCGCACATTCACTTTCGGCGTGCGCAAGAACCGCATACTTATGGCCGACAGCGAACGCAAGCTCACCGTCGCACTGCTCGAGGAGTACATGCGCAACTTCCGCGCCGATGCCACACTCGCCTACCTCGAGCACCTGAGAGCATTCCTGTCGCTTGAAGAGAACATCGGAATACTCGCCGACCTTGAAGAGATTGCATCGAACGACAGCATACGCTTCCTTCGCGGAGAGATAGCCGAAAGCAACTGGCTCGAGAGCCGCATGGCCATGGGCATAGCCCGCAACGCGATGCTTGAGGCCGAGGCGGAGTGCAACAATACAGCAATAAAATTGGGATATTTCATGGGCAACCTCGACCGTGCAGAGAACCTGCGCGGTAGCGGTACACTTGAACTGGGCGAAGAAGCCGCACCCTTGGAACACTACATTGAGAACGCCCTTGTACACCGTGCCGACATCATTGTAGCACTTGGCCGTGCCGACGTGGCCGAGGCCGTAAAGAAGTTCAACAAGGCACAACGCCGCCCCGAGCTGAATGTAGTGCTTGGTGCAACATACAATATTGCCCGCCCCGATTTCGCTACACTCAAGGCAGGCATCGCCGTTCCGCTGAAGTTCTCGAACCTTAACAAGGGAGCACGCATAGCCGACGAGATTCTGACCCGCCAGGCAAACATCGAGGTCGAGGAGGCACGCCTCCTTGTACAGGCCGACGTGATGCAAGCATACAACAACTTCCTTTATGCCGTGAAACAGACCGGGACATTCTCGGGCAAGATGCTACAGGACATGAGAAGAATTGTGGAGAGCAAGAAGAGAGCCTACGAACTTGGCGAGATTCCATTCATGGACTATCTCATTGTAGAACGCGACGAGAGTGAGATGCGCCGCCAGTACATCGATGCACTCCATGGCAAGGCTGCTGCATGGGTAGAACTGCAGCGCGCCACAGGCTTCAGCCTCGAGTTCGGGACTGCCCCGATAGAGGAGTAAGTGTACATGTACATACACCTAACCACTAAAGGAGCAGCAATGTTGAAGAGAACGAAATATCTGTACATAGTCATTACAATCTGTCTGTATACAGCATGTAATTATAACAATGGCACAGATGATGTACTCAGGAAAGCAGAAAATAACATTCTTGAGTACCCGGATATTTCTCTCAGGATTCTGGACAGCGTTGATATCCATGAGATACACTCAAAAGAGCAGATGGCAAATTATGCACTGCTATATTCTCAAGCTCTGGACAAGAATCTTATAGATATTACCGACGATTCACTGATAAACATTGCAGTAGAATACTTTGAAAAGAATGGTGACCCGGAAAAACGCTTCCTTTCATATTTTTATAAAGGAAGGATTCATTCAAATGCGGGAGATTATACCAAGGCCATGCTGTCATACACTAAAGCCGAAAGTTTATTAAAGGAAATAGACAATCCTTATGCAACAGGATTACTATACGCCAGAATAGGAGAGATATTTGATATATTATACAACTATCCTCAAAGTCTTTTAGCATATACAAAAGCATACCAGTATTACGGACAGGCAGGCAAAGAGGCTCACCAAATGTATGCTAAGATAAATATAGGCCAGTGTCATATCAATACCAGACAGTACGACATAGCAGAAAAAGTTATAACAGAAGTTCTCGAATGGTCCGTAGATAACAACAATAACCAGTATGAGGATTGTATCAGCCTATTATCGACAATATACACAAACAAACATGACATATCAAAACTGGATTCTCTTTTCAATAGCATACATATCCTTGAGGCAAGTGATGATTTGACAAGACTCCAGGCCAAAGCATATATCTCAGCAAACAAAAAAGACGCAATAAGTGCCGTAAATTTTCTTGAGCAGGCCTGGACACAGGCTAAAGACATTAACGATACTGCAACATTACTACAAGAAGAGTACAGAATCAACAAAATATTAGGTAACTATGAAAAGGCACTGCATCTGCACGAAAAACTATTCTACATTCAAGACACTATTGTCCGCAGCACATTACAGAAACCGATAATCACAGCACAAAGGAACTACTTCCAGTCCCAGAATGAAAACAATCTGTTAAAACTGCATGCAAGCCAACATCGCTATATCGCTATAACATCAATAGCCATATTGATGCTATGCATTGCACTTTTATATATAAGAAACCGAATTAAGGAAAGGGACTATGAAATAACACGATATATTGAGATAACACAGGATTTGCAGAAGACATTGGTATCAAAAAACAGCTATGTAGAAGATATCACAAAAGAAGTCAAGCAGATGAATGAAAAAATCAATATACTTTTCCATCAACAATTCTCCATGATAGACAAATTGAGCAACGTGTACTACGAAACACATAGTTCAAAGAAAGAAAAAGAAGCCATATATAGTCTGGTCAAGAAAGAGATTGAGAGACTGCAAGATGACAGAAAACACATTGCAGAACTGGAAAACATCATAAATTACTACAAGAATGGCGTTATGGATACAGCCAGAAGATCTCTACCAGAGTTCAAAGAAACCGATTTCCGCCTTTTATGCTACTTTTTTGCAGGTTTCTCAGCTAAAGCAATAAGCATCTTCACGGGAGATTCCACATGCAACATTTATATGAAGAAATCAAGGCTCAAAGCTAAAATACAAAATTCCGCAATTGATAATAAAGAGGAAATTCTAAAACATCTCCAATAAGCACAGAATTCAACACGCCTATTTCCTCGCGCGGCACTCGACTATCAACTTACTCGTTTACAACACTTTATAGCAGACAATTCTAACAAAGGACATAACTTGTTAATATTTAACAGATTATGTCCTTTGTTAGAATTATCGTAGGATTCAAACAGATAACTTATTGTTATACGATCAATTACAAAACATTTTGTTAGATACTTTTTTGCGTTTTATTTATCTTTTAAAAGAACAATGCTCTAAATTTGCAAAAACTAAAAACAGATTCAATCATGCAAAAATTTATCATTACAATTTTATCATTATGTTATTGCATATGCATTAACGCGACATCTTTTACTGTAAGCAACGTTGATAATGAGGAAGTTCCCAAGGACCATGTCCCAATTGTTGTAAAAAAGGAACCATTAAACTCAAACTTACATAGAAGTTCAACTTTATACATTGAAGCAATGGCAGATAATGACAACAAAGAGTATTGCCAGCTGTTGAAAGAGAAATTGAATGTAATCTTTTCCTATCCCGAAGAATTGGTAAAAAGCATCGAAAAGGAATCTTCTTTGAGGTTTGAATTTGGAAAGACTCTGGATGAGTTTCCTACTATTCCCATATTCTACGGAGGTTTTATTGTCGAGTTGTCGCAAGATTGCTCCGTAGTGATGATGGATATAAAGAACGTGGAAAAGCCGCGTGCTGAATCATACCCCAAGGAGAGGGAATATGAAACACCTGAAGCAAGGGGCTGGATGCTGAATAATTGTGAAACACCATGGGCAGGATGGTACATAAATAATTTCAGGGGTGTAAGAGATGACAAGAGTACAAATGAACAAAAAGAATTTGATTGGGTAAAGCCTCTTCCCGAGGATAAACTATTGGCTTTGCAGGAGAAGGTCACACAGTTGACAGAACTTTATGTGGTTATACATAAGAATACCGGCTTAACCCGCAAATCAAATTGTGATGTCGTTTCCGTCGTAAGAATACCAAACCTGGAAACTGTTGTCTGCGACTCCAAGAATATTGATTCTGAACTCAAAGCCAATGCCACAGAATGCTACGGTGTGGAGTTTTACAAACATTCATCTTATGAACCTTTGAAAATGCTGTTCTTAATTAATGGCAACAACACCACTATTGATGAATGCGTTGCCAAGATGGCCGAGTATATCAGGTTTGAATAACACACACTGCTACATTATTGAAATGAAGGTAATGATTGTGTAGGACAATGTATTGCAGAATATTGTGGTTGGGATTTAAAAGATGTAAATCAGAAAATTTGTTCTGAATATCCCCAATATAATACAGGGGTTGGATTGGACGATTTGTTGTCAGTTGTAAGATTGTTTAAGCCGGATGCAGTAGAAATGAGTAAGTTTTATCCTACAGACAAATTTTCTGGCATACAATCTATAAGTGGAATTTTAGCTTTATATGGGCATGCTGTGGTCATTAGAAAAATCGCATATCGTAATTCTACCAACGATTATTATATATGGGCGTATGATCCGCAAAATGAGCTTAATTTCCCTACACAAATATATAAAAACGAAATTCCTGCAAGTCAAGAAGGTGGAAGTATCGTAATTTATAAATACGTAAAATAACATCATGAAAAAGTTCGGAATATTTGTATTATTGGTGACTGTTTCTGCATCATGGCTTGGTTTGTCGGCACAGTTTGACTCCAAGGATTGGGATAAGCAGATAGAACTGACCGAAGTCCGCAACAGGCACAAACCTAAAGGTGTCAGCAGGGGCTTTAGGAGACTGTATAAAAAGGAATATGGCTTGAGTAAGGCAAAATTGCCTTTCAACTCTTTTACAAGCATTTATCCAGGGTATGAATTTATTCTACTGCACAGAAATGGCTACATAGGAACTTGGAGTAACCAGATTGTTCTGGCCTCATCGGACGGTGATTGTATAGTCTATATTCCGGTCATTAGCCGGTATGCCGATGCTAATGCTTGGATGATGCCAAACCGCAGGAAAAGTGTTGCCGTGGATGTCATATGCAACAGGGACGACATCAACTATTGGCAAGTTCGTGTTACCGAGGACGAAATCAACAGAATAATCGATGAGAATGTAACGGTGTACGAAGATGACTCGCACACCGCACAATGTGGAGCCGATGTAATGCTGCTATGCAAATTCCCCTACAGAGAAAAAATTTGCACTTATGGTAAGGGGGGCTATATCTCCATTCACGAGGAGTACCCCCATTACTATACACTTGATATTTACAAGGAGGGGCACAAACCCATTGAAATGCATCTGTTTGTTAACGACAAAGGCTTTGACAAAATAGACAGCTACCTGTCGGATATATGTGGCTCTTTGAAGTTTTAGATTTTTTTTGGTGTTTTAGGAAGATATAATAGTAGAGCAGAGTCCGTGTATCATATTTCCATGTGATAATTATGACAGAATAAATTAATAGTATTATTCCCAACATTATGAAATCAACAATATTTAATCGTCCATATAGGGAGATTTTCCTGCCTCTGCAAAGCATTACTTTACACCTTATTGACATATATTAACAGGGGGGGGTAAAACTGTTAGCCGATATTATTATAATTGCAAAATTTCAAACAGATTCAAAATAAACCGAATAATATGAAAAAACTATTTTTAACCTTAATCGTTGCATTTGCTACCCTGTGTGGCTTTGCACAGTAGAAGGTATGGGAAGATGTTGTGACAGGCTACAGAACGAGCACAGTCTTTGATGTCAATAGCTCTATGCCGTTTATTTGTGCGAGGCTTTCCCTCAATCGCCACGCAAGGGCATTGTATCTGTTGTTCACATCCTTTTCGTTTATAGTCCATAGCCTTTGGCAAATCTCCTTCTTTGTCGCTATGTAGTCATCGGCATTTATAAGCATCTCGAAAGTGGTGGCTTGTGTGCCGGGGAGTTTTACCTGTTCGCCTGTTCTTGTGTTTGTAACGCTCTTCTCGTTGTAGTTGTATGTTATGTCCTCTATCGTTGTCAAGGGGATATCTACTGTGGTGGCGGTGGTGTTTTCGTTGGACTCTATTTCTTATTGTTGAGGAGCAGTATGTGAAGAAAATCTGATATTATCAATTATTAATAACTTTCTCAATTCGCTTAATTCTGTCAAATACTGTTTGACGTGGATAACCTGTCAAATTGACTACTTG
>JAZQZM010000036.1:0-12541 GCA_045634085.1 Bacteroidaceae bacterium | reverse complement strand
AACTTTATGAATCCTGCCGTTACCGGTGAAATTGTCGATTATATCGAGGATTACCTTGTGCGTCACAAGATGAGTTCGGTTCAGGAACTTATAGGTGCGCTTGAGGTGTAAAATTCTAGAGTCATGATAAAAAATATAGGAGCCGTATGGCTCCTATATTTTTTATGTATGCTACGTTTGTAACGTTGCCTTCAATCGGTATTACAATTGTATATACAAATGTAATATGTAAATAAGTTTTATTTTATTTGAGCAAATCGGGGCGGAGCAACTTTGTGCGCTCCAGTGACTGTTCGAACTCCCACTGACGTATCTTTGCCTCGTGTCCCGAGAGCAGGACATCGGGTACTTTCCATCCGTTGTACTCTGCAGGGCGTGTGTATACAGGTGCGGCAAGCAAATTGTCCTGAAATGAGTCGCTGAGTGCCGAAGTTTCGTCCGAAATTACACCAGGAATGAGGCGAATGACTGCGTCGCATATTACCTCTACTGCTAATTCGCCACCTGTCAATACATAATCACCTATGCTTATCTCTTTGGTAATCAAGTGTTCGCGGATTCTGTGGTCGATTCCTTTGTAATGACCGCACAAAAAGATGAGATTTTCCTTCATCGAGAGAGAATTTGCCATTGGCTGGTCAAAAACCTTGCCATCAGGGGTTGTATAAATTACCTCATCGTAGTTTCTTTGGCTCTTCAGGTGCTTTATACAGTTGTCAATAGGCTCAATCTTCATAACAAGTCCGGCGCAGCCTCCAAATGGGTAATCGTCGGTCTTGCGATGCTTGTCGGTTGTATAATCACGTAAATTATGTAAACAAATTTCGGCATAACCATTGCGTTGTGCCCGGCCCATGATTGATGAGTTGAAGAAGCTCTCCATCATCTCGGGGAAGGTGGTAATTATGTCTACTCGCATTGTAAAATATATTTTTGTAAATTGTAATTCTGTTATATTCCCTTGTTCAGGAAACTTCTGCGAAGATAAGACTTTTATTTGACAGCTGCAGTATCTTCATGCATCAAACTTGGATGATGCGTGATTTTGCTTTCTGCAATGAATGTGTTAATGCAACAACCTTGATTTTTCTGACTGAATTTACATTTGCAGTAAAAAATGAAAATCTCACGAGGTTTAAGAAACAACAATCCGCTGAACATACGGCGGAACGGCACGCAGTGGAAAGGACTCTCTGCTGTTCAAGGTGACATGGAATTCTTCTGCTTCAGTGATGCCTGTTGGGGATATCGCGCCGCATTCATCACGCTGAGGAACTATTATCGCAGGCATGGGCTCACTACGCTGCGTCAGTGGATTCACAGATGGGCGCCTCCCACGGAGAACAACACCGATGCTTATGTACGGTTCGTCTCCTCCCGGGCCGGTGTTGATGCAGATACGGAGCTTGACATCAATGAACCGGGAACGATGCAAAGGATTGTAGCTGCCATGTCGCACATGGAAAACGGCAGGCCAGCTTACATGGATGATGTTCAAAAAGGTTGGTTATTGTCTCTTTGAAAACAATGCCGTTAAAGCCCATTTAAACCGCTTTTTAGAGCTTTTTGCTTTAGAAGGCGGTTTAAACGCCTTCTGGAGCTTAATAATACTTAATTTTTTTGCGGGTTTCGGCTATTTTGATTAATTTAGCGATGTTTTATATTAATAAGGTATAGACAAATATAGGCAAATACAGAATTTAATTAATATTTATTTTAAAGAAGATGATTGAAAACGACAGAATTATTAAGGTCAATGTAGAGGAGGAGATGCGTTCTTCTTATATTGACTACTCAATGTCGGTAATTGTGGCGCGAGCTTTGCCTGATGTTCGAGATGGTTTGAAGCCGGTTCATCGCCGTATCCTCTACGGTATGATGGAACTTGGAAATACTTCGGACAAGCCATACAAGAAATCGGCACGTACCGTCGGTGATGTACTCGGTAAGTACCACCCACATGGTGACTCATCGGTTTATGGTGCTCTTGTACGTATGGCTCAGGACTGGGTGATGCGTTATCCGCTCATTGACGGTCAGGGTAACTTCGGTTCTATCGACGGTGACTCTCCGGCTGCCATGCGTTATACCGAGGCACGTCTGCACAAGATTGGTGAGGAACTGGCACAGGACCTCTACAAAGAGACTGTGGATTTCCAGCCTAACTATAACGACGAGTTCGTTGAGCCGACTGTGATGCCGACACGTATCCCTAACCTGCTGGTGAACGGTTCATCGGGTATTGCTGTAGGTATGGCAACCAATATTCCCACACACAACCTCAACGAAGTGCTCGATGCATGTGTGGCATATATCGACAACCCTGATATCGATACCGATGGTCTCATGCAGTATGTAAAGGCTCCTGATTTCCCTACAGGTTGCGATATCTTCGGCCTAAATGGTGTACGCGATGCATATGAGACAGGTCGTGGCCGTGTAATCATGCGTGCCGTTGCCGAGATTGAATCGGGTGCACAACACGAGAAGATTGTTGTTACAGCAATTCCTTACAACGTAAACAAGGAGGAACTCATCAAGGATATCGCCTCAATGGTCAACGAGAAGAAGATTGAGGGTATCTCGAATATCAATGACGAGTCCGACCAGTCGGGTATGCGCATTGTCATCGACGTAAAGCGCGATGCAAATGCTAACGTCATCCTGAACAAACTCTACAAGATGAGTTCTTTGCAGACATCATTCAGTGTAAACTGCATTGCTCTTGTAAAGGGACGTCCACAGTTGCTTACACTCAAGGACTGCATCAGTAATTTCGTTGACCACCGTCACGAGGTTGTGATACGCCGTACACAGTATGAGTTGCGCAAGGCCGAGGAACGTGCGCACATTGTCGAGGGATTGATTATCGCTTCGGACAACATTGACGAGGTTGTACGCCTTATCAAGGCTGCCAAGTCTCCGGCCGATGCAAGGGCTGCGCTTATCGAACGTTTCACACTTACCGAGATTCAGGCGGCTGCAATCGTTGAGATGCGTCTTGCACAGCTCACCGGTATCCAGCAGGACAAGTTGCATGCCGAATATGAGGAACTCATGCGTAAGATTGAGTATTATAACGCAATCCTCACTGATGATGAGCTCTGCAAGCAGGTAATCAAGGACGAACTGTTCGAGATTAAGGAGAAGTATGGTGACGAACGCCGTTGCAAGATTGACTATAGTGCTTCAAGCGACTTCAACCCCGAGGACTTCTATGCCGATGATGAGATGGTCATCACAATCTCGCACATGGGTTACATCAAGCGTACTCCTCTTACCGAGTACCGTAGCCAGAACCGTGGCGGCGTAGGCTCAAAGGGCAGTGACACACGTGACAGCGACTTCATTGAGTACATTTATACTGCTACCATGCACAACACCATGCTCTTCTTTACACAGCGAGGCAAGTGCTACTGGCTCAAGGTATATGAGATTCCCGAGGGCAACAAGAGTTCAAAAGGACGTGCAATACAGAATATGCTCAACATCGATGCCGATGATGCAGTCAATGCATTTGTGCGCGTGAAGACTCTTGCCGACAAGAACTTCATCGAGAGCCACAACATTGTGTTCTGTACAAAGAACGGTATCATCAAGAAGACGAGTCTTGAACAGTATTCACGTCCACGTACAAACGGTATCATTGCAATCACCATCCGCGAGGATGACCGCGTGATATCAGTTGCACTCACCGATGGCGACAGTGACATTATCCTTGCAAACCGTGGCGGTAAGGCCGTACGTTTTAACGAGAGCACAGTGCGTGCTATGGGTCGTACAGCAACCGGTGTCAAGGGTATGGACATTGCCGAGGATGACGAGGTAGTAGGCATGGTAGTATTGCCAAAGAACGATGAAGCCGAGCACACCCTGCTTGTACTTTCGGAGCAGGGCTACGGTAAGCGTTCGGCAACAGAAGACTATCCTACAGTAGGCCGTGGTTGCAAGGGTGTGAAGACACTCCAGGTTACCGAGAAGACCGGTCAGCTTGTCGCAATCATGGATGTAAACGATGAGAACGACCTTATGATTATCAACAAGTCGGGTATCACAATCCGTACATCGGTAGACCAGATTCCGGTACAGGGTCGTGCAACTCAGGGTGTACGCGTAATCAATCTTGGCAAGAAGAACGATTGCATCGGTTCTGTATGTAAGGTTACACGCGATACCGAGGAGGAGCAGCCTGTTGAAGGTGTACAGGTAGAGGGTGTTGAGAACACACCCGAAGAGAATGCAGGCAATTAAATACTGTTTTGATCAATAAAGAAAAACATAAACTTAAACTCATTTAGTATGAAAAAGTTAGTATTATCATTAGCACTTGTACTTGCGGGTTCATTTGCTATGGGTCAGGAGTTGACCAAGGAACAGATTAAGGAGCAGAAAAAGCAGAAGAAGGCACTCATGACATTGGTTCAGGATACTGAGGCAAAGATTGCTACAGACCCTGTAGGTGCAGCAAATGCCTTGAGAGTAGCTACAAGCAACGAGCTTGTAAATCAGGATGCATACGTATGGTTTGTAAGTGCAACAGCAAAGAAGGCTGTGGTTGACAATGAGAACCGTAAGCGTGCCGAAGGTGCTGCGTTTGACGAGGCGTTGATGTATTCTTACGTTTATGAACTTTGTGGTGACCTTGAGAACTGCGAGAAATATGACAACATGCCCGATGCTAAGGGACGTGTAAAGCCAAAGTATACTGATTTTGTGAAAATCGCTTTCGGTCAGGAGTACGGCCAGTTCTACAATGCCGGTGCATATTACTACGGTAACGAGGATTACAAGAAGGCTTACGACCTTTTCAAGATGTTCATTGATGCAAATGACAGACTTGTGAAAGAGGGCCTCATCGTAAAGGATACAATCAATGTTCCTGTTGCTGCGTTCAACATGGCTCTTTGCGGTATGCAGCTCGAGGACTACGACATGGTTCTTACACACGTTGACCTTGCCTTGACAAACCCACACACAGCAGAGAACGCATACCGTTTCAAGACAGCAGCTTATGTTGAGAAGGGTGACTCTGCAACATGGTTGGAGATGTGTAAGGAGGGTATCACCAAGTTCCCATCAGACCTCTACTACAGCCAGTCATTGATTCATTACTATGACAGCCGTAACCAGAATGAGGAACTTGGTCAGTTGGCCGACGAACTTATGGCATCAGACCCATCAAATCCTCTCTTCGTATACCTTAAGGGATACATCGCACACCAGAAGGAGGATATCGACACTGCAATCGAGTGGTACGAGAAGACTCTCGAGGTTGATCCTTACTACGAGAATGCACTCTCTAACCTTGGCCGTTGCTATCTTGTAAAGGCTCAGGAGTACAGTGCAGCACAGTCTTCAACAAAGGTTACTGACAAGAAGAAGATTGCCGAGGACAAGAAGGTGCTCGACGGTTATTACAACAAGGCACTTCCTTTGCTCGAGAAGCTTCGTCAGATTGCTCCCGACAAGCACGAATTGTGGTTAGTGAACATTATCAACTGCTATTACAACCTCAAGATGACAGACAAGCTCAAGGAAGTTGAGGAAATTCAGAAGTCTTTGGGTTATTGATTCCCTTACTTTTAAAAATAAAATACACACAGCAAAGCTGTGTGTATTTTTTATATCTATAAGGTTGTGGTATGCCTGCTTCGGAATATATGTATAATACACTTGATAAAAAAATAGCATAGTCTGACTATGCTATTTTTTTATCAAGTGTTGTGATGCCGTTATGGATTCACTCTGCCTGGATACTGTTCAAGTGCCTTTCCAAGGAGGAAAATGGCACGTTTAAGGTCCTGCTTGTCAATTGCATATGCTATACGCACCTCATTCTTTCCGTAACCTTCTTCGCTGTAGAAACCTGATGCCGGAGCCATCATTATTGTCTCTCCCTCATATTCAAAGTCTGTAAGGCACCATTCGCAGAACTTGTCGCTGTCATCAATGGGAAGGCGGGCAACAGTGTAGAATGCGCCCATTGGGATAGGGGAGTATACACCGGGCAGCTTGTTCAATTCATCGACAAGGCAGTTGCGGCGTTCAATATATTGCTCATATGTGTTGATGGCATAAGAACGTGGGGCCTCAATCGATGCCTCGGCAACAACCTGGCCAAGCAATGGGGGGCTCAAACGTGCCTGGCAGAACTTCATGACCGCCTGACGCACAGCCTTATTCTTGGTGATGAGAGCACCTATTCTGATACCGCACTCCGAGTAACGCTTTGATACAGAGTCAATAAGAACGACGTTATCTTCAATGCCCTCGAGGTGGCAAGCCGATATATAAGGTGAACCGGTGTATATGAACTCGCGGTAAACCTCGTCCGAGAAAAGGTAAAGGTTGTGTTTCTTCACCAGGTCACGTATGCGGTTCATCTCGTTACGTGTGTAGAGATAACCTGTTGGGTTGTTGGGGTTGCAGATGAGAATACCGCGTGTGCGTTCGTTGATGAGCTCCTCGAAACGTTCCATTGGAGGCAGTGCGAATGACTCGTCAATTGTTGAACGGATTGGACGTATTACTGCACCGGCCGATATTGCAAAGGCCATGTAGTTGGCATATGCAGGCTCAGGTACAATAATCTCATCACCAGGGTTCAGGCAAGTGAGGAATGCAAAGAGCACAGCCTCGGACCCGCCCGAAGTTACAATGATGTCATCGGGCTTCAACTTTATCTGGTACTGGTCGTAATAGCCGACAAGTTTCTCGCGCAATGAGAGGAAACCGTCGCTTGGGCTATATTCGAGAATCTTCTGGTCGAACTTCTTAATTGCTTCAAGAGCAACCTCGGGAGAGTTAAGGTCGGGCTGGCCAATGTTCAGGTGATAGACCTTGACGCCGCGTTCCTTTGCCGCATTTGCAAATGGCGCCAACTTACGTATTGGCGACGACGGCATAAGTATGGCTCTTTCTGATAATTCAGGCATTTCTTTTTGTTTTTATGAATGGACTGCAAATTTACTAAAATCCGTGAAATTACAGCAAATTGTAAAAAGAATCTTCAATATTCTATTATATAATGTAATTCTTATCCATTTTATACTGTCGGAATGCCTACAGACGCACTACTCCTCGATATCGCTATATAGGCATGATAATAAATATTATGTTTAATATAGTTTTAATGTTTGCACTCTTTCTTGATAAAGGTCCTGAAATCTTAAATTTTGCGGGGATTAGATATGTTGCATGAAATATGATTGGATTGTATTTTAAATGTCTTATGTTGAATATCGTTTTGAAATTTGCACTCTTGCCTGATAATTTGGACGGAATATCGGAATTTTGAGATCCATTGAAAGATGAATCATTTTTATCTAGGATGTGAATTTTGCGATACACAAGCTAAGAGTTTATTCGCCGGCTCCTTTGTAAAAGAAAACCGGCGAATGTTTATGTGGAATATTTATCTGTTTATTTTATCAGTTCCTTTGCCTTTTGATTGTTGTCATTCCTGCAGTTCTGTACCCTACGTCTCTCCTGCATATATAAAAAGACGCTTATTGAAATGCTAACAGGGAACCACTGCACCCAATTACCGGTAAAACCGCTTTCTGCATTATCGGGGGACAGCCATTCGAGCAACATGAAGACACTGTATATAACTGTAGCCACAATTGCCAAAATGGTCATTGTGCCGACGATTTTTCTCCCCTTTGACTCCTTGCAGCAACACGCAAACAGCATATAGGCAATCAGCAAAAGAACCGATGCGCCGGCTAATCCCAACTCTATGTCCAGCCAGTCAATGACATTCTTTTCAACTATCATATCACAAAGGAAAAAGCAAGGCACGGAGATCAATAGGCAAAAGAAAAGATCAGTGAGGAAGTTCTTTACTGTTTTCATAGATGTGTAATTTTTCTCAAAGTTATTGAATTTGTCGGATTGACGATAAATTATTTGTCAAAAAAAGTGTATTTTCGTTCTAAAATAGATTGCTTATGAAAATATATTCGGCTCCTCTTCAGGGATTTACCGAGGCTGTGTGGCGCAATGTCCATGCTGCAGTCTTCGGTGGAATTGACGGCTACTATACCCCATTCCTGCGTTTTGAACATGGCGAGATACGCAACAAGGATGTACGCGATATCGAGTGCAAAAACAACACTGCCCCTAACCTTGTACCGCAGATAATAGCTGCTACTCCCAAGGAAATGCGTCCTTTGTTGGAACTTTTAGCCGGCGAAGGCTATTTGTGTGCCGATATAAACATGGGTTGCTCGTTCCCCTTGCAGATGCGCAAGAAGCATGGTGCAGGCCTCCTGCCCCACCCTGACATGGTTGCTGCAGTAATGGAGGAGACTAAGCGGTGGCCGGAATTCACCTTCTCGGTGAAGATGCGACTTGGCTGCAACAGCAAGGATGAGTGGAAGGAACTGATGCCTGTATTCAACGACTGCCGGCTTGACCACATTACAATGCACCCGCGTCTGGGTATCGAACAGTACAAGAAGGCTGTTGACCTTGATGCTTTTGCCGAATTCTATGATGCCTGCAGACATCAGCTGATATATAATGGAGATATCTGCTCACTGGATGATGTACAGCGGATTGAACAGCGCTTCCCAAGATTGAAAGGCATAATGCTTGGGCGCGGATTGATTGCCAATCCGGCCCTTGCCCTGGAATACAGCAAAGGCTGTGAACTTGATAATGGGGAGAAAGCAAGGCTTGTGCAGCAGATGCATGATGCCATGTTGCGCGAACTAATTCCGCGTTTGCAGGGAAATACTCAGTTCCTGAGCAAGATGAAACCCTATTGGGAATACTTGTTGCCCGACATGCTCAAGCGTGACAAGAAGGCAATCCTTAAAGCAACGACAATTGAGAAATACCTCTCAGCTGTTGGTAATGCCCTGGCCGGGTACAGATGACGGTTTGCCCTCCGGGGCTTGTTACATCTCGAACTCTATCTGTGCAGCGAGGTCATATCCCTCTTGGTACAGTGCAAGCAGTTTGTCGGTGTCGCGTTCCATGCGTCCAACAACAATGGAGCATTCGGGGCGTATGACGTCTACACTACCCTCTTGTTCCATTCTTTCTACAAGCTCTATCTGCTTGTTGTACATTGAATTGCGGTTGCGTATAGCCTCTTTCAGCTTAGGGTATCTGCGGTACATGAAGAACGGGACCTTGCTGCCTTTAGCCGGTTTGCGGTAGCCCTTATTGCGTGTGAGCACAATCAGGGGATTGGTGTACCCAAGTTCCAGTGCACGTTCAAGCGGAATGGAGTCGGCAACACCGCCATCGGCCATGGGTTCGCCGTCGACAAATGTTATAGGGCACACAAAAGGCAGGCTGCTCGATGCCTTTACAATGTCAATTACACGTTTAGGGTCGTTCTTCTCCTCAAAATAGCATGCCTTGCCGGTAGCGCAGCTGGTAGTTACAACCTCGTAACGTTCCTTGCTGGCGGCGAGTACATCGTACCTGTAGGGGCTGACTTTTTCGGGCAGTTCGTGGAAGAGAAAATCGAAATCCATGATGTTTCTTTTTGTAAGAAGGAACCACGGGCTTATGTAGTTTCTCTCTTTAAGGAGATCGGTGTTTATGTATTTGGCTCTGCCGCGTTGCCCTGACAGATACGAAAGTGCACTGCATGCACCTGCACTTACACCTATTATATAAGGAAAATGTATGCCACGGTCCATGAAGTTATCGAGCACGCCAATCGTGAATATCCCACGCATTCCACCACCCTCAAGAATGAGTCCTGTCTTTTCGGTTATTTTTACAACTTTTTTCTTCATGTTGCAAAAATACAAACATTGGTGAATATTATGAACACGACCGGCTACTTTTTCTTCCCTTCGTTCGCTTTTTTTAACAGGAATGCTATTCCCATTCCTATTGCAGGGCCGTAGCATAATCCAAGCGCAATATTGTCGAGGAGTAGTGCTCCGAACATAAGCCCGAACGACATTCCCATGCTCAATCCCAATGCAAGATATTGGTTTCCATTGTTCTTCGGTTCTTTATCCTCTTTATTCTCTTCTTCTTTCATATTTGATAAAATTCAAAAAACTCAAAAAGCTTCTAAACAGTTTCTAAAAACTTGTTGTTTCCTGTATTTTTACAAAGTTTTTTCTATCTTCGCAATAAGGTTACAACAAAAATATTAAAATTGATATTATGAAGAAAATTTTTATTTCACTTTTATTCCTGACAGCTCTTGCATGCGGCCAGGCTGTTGCACAGAATGCAGGTGATGCACCTAAGAAAGATGTTGTGGTATATGAGCACGATTATATTGTAAAGGTGGGCGATATGGCTCCCGATTTTACCCTTGAGATGATTGATGGTACTGAATTTACACTCTCTCAGCAGCGCGGCAAGGTAGTCATGCTGCAGTTCACTGCCGGCTGGTGCGGTATATGCCGCAAGGAGATGCCGTTCATTGAAAGTGACATATGGCAGCGTCATAAGGATAACAAGGACTTCGTGCTTGTGGGCATTGACCGCGAGGAGACAAAGGAGGCTATCCTGCCGTTCATTGAGAAGATTGGAACCACCTACCCCATTGCCATGGACAGCAACGGCGATGTCTTCGCAAGCTATGCCCTGCGTGGTGCCGGAATAACCCGCAACATCCTCATTGACCGCGAAGGCAGGATTGTCATGCTTACCCGTCGTTTCGAAGAGGCCGAGTTCAAGGCGCTTGTCGAGAAGATTGATGCAATGCTGGAAGAATAAAATCACAAGGTAGGCAGCTATATCATTACAAGCAATATAAACAAAGACTGCATCGCATTTGCGATGCAGTCTTTGTTTTGTCATATCGGGAACTGATTACTCCTCGAAACCGTTAGGGTTGTTCTTCTGCCAGTTCCAGCTGTCGCGGCACATGTCCTCAATGCCGAACTGAGCTTTGACAAAGTCAACTTTTCGCACCCCACGCGGCACAAACTTTGTCTGTGCTTCGCGTGACTGATTGCTGTTGACTTTGTCGAAACTTGTTCGTTCTATTTATTCCTCAAAACCGTTAGGATTGTTCTTCTGCCAGTTCCAGCTGTCGCGGCACATGTCCTCAATGCCGAACTGAGCTTTCCAGCCGAGTTCTGCCTCTGCCTTTGCAGGGTTGCAGTAACATGTAGCGATATCACCCGGACGGCGTGGCTTTATTGAATAAGGAACTGGAACACCGTTAGCCTTCTCAAATGCCTTTACTACATCGAGCACTGAATAGCCATGGCCTGTACCGATGTTGTATATTGCGATACCCTTGTTCTCAACGATAGCCTTCAAAGCAGCAACGTGAGCACGTGCAAGGTCAACTACGTGGATGTAGTCGCGTACACCTGTACCGTCGTGTGTGTCATAGTCATCACCGAATACACCAAGCTCGGCACGCTTGCCAACGGCTGTCTGTGTGATGTATGGCATCAGGTTGTTGGGGATACCATTAGGATTCTCGCCGATAGTACCGCTCTTGTGGGCACCGATTGGGTTGAAGTAACGCAACAGAACGATGTTCCACTCGTTGTCAGCCTTCTGAACATCCATAAGAACCTCCTCGAGCATTGATTTTGTCTGGCCGTAAGGGTTGGTGCAGTGACCCTTTGGACACTCCTCTGTGATAGGAATGATTGCAGGGTCGCCATACACTGTGGCACTTGAAGAGAAAATCATGTTCTTGCAGCCGTTCTTGCGCATAACGTCAACGAGAACGAATGTACCGTTCATGTTGTTCTCATAGTACTCAAGTGGTTTTGCGCAGCTCTCACCTACAGCCTTGAGGCCTGCAAAGTGGATACATGCGTCGAACTTGTGCTCGTCGAACACCTTCTGCAAACCCTCGCGGTCGCGGATGTCAACCTTGTAGAAAGGAACCTCCTTGCCAATAATCTTGGCAACACGCTTCAAAGAGATAGGAGAAGAGTTGTCAAGGTTGTCAACAACTACAGCCTCGTGACCGGCTTCAGTAAGCTCAATCAAAGTGTGGCTTCCAATGAAACCAGCACCACCAGTTAAAAGGATTTTCATTTTAGTAATGTTGTTATAAATGTTTATAAGTCGTCTCGTCAATCCTTATGCCCATTACACGGCATAAATTATCGCAAATTTAATACTTTTTATCCAACAGCAAAATAAATTGAATAAATTATTGGTTTATTGAGGAATTTCATCTTTTACGGGGACAGTTCGCATATGGAACGGGGTTTGATGAAAAGGATTACATATTTGTCAAAGTTCAATAATATATCCATGTCTTTTTGTCTAAATTAAAGTTGATTGCATTTTTTTTATAAAAAAGATGGATAATGTATCAGAGTGACGCCTATGTGAAAAATAATTGCCGAAAAATGAGGTTATTAAGCAAAAAAGCATTACCTTTGCGCCGCTAATACGAGATATTGGCTAACTCAAATCATTAATCCATTAAAACCAATTAAAAAATGGCAACAAAAATCAGACTTCAGAGAAGAGGCCGTAAGCACTACGCATTCTACTCTATCGTGATTGCAGATTCGAGATCTCCACGTGATGGAAAGTTCACCGAGAAGATCGGTACTTACAACCCTAACACAAA
>JAZQZM010000035.1:0-27999 GCA_045634085.1 Bacteroidaceae bacterium | reverse complement strand
GCCCGCATTCTATGCCGAGCTACGAGGAGGAAAAGCCACTTAGTGGGTTAATTTACTAAGCGTAAATGAGCATTTTGAGGGCGAGCACAACAACAAAAGAACCTTTTTAGTCGGCCTCTTTATTCAGAACAAATACCCTTTATCTTATCCTTCTTAGTTCTATTTCATATTTACCGTCCCATAGATACATCCTGTTGCCATGGATATCGATGTCGTAGCGGTAGGTATCGCCATAGAAACTTGAATACATATTCAACTGCCCCATTGCTATTGCATAGTTGCCGGCATCGACCTCGGAATTGTAGCGGCCATATACATCCTCATAAATGTATACATAAACCCACTTGCCGTCGGGAGTAAAGTTGTACGTAACCTCCTCGTAGAGTTCCCTGTCCTCATAATACCAGCTCCAGGCACCAACGATTTCCTGTTCCAGCCTCCAGTCCTCCTTGTCACACGATACAAGACCCAAAGTCATAAGCACCACGACAGCCATCATGGTATTCCTTAATATCCGTTCCATCTTTCAAAAAGTTTTTACAGCACGAATATAGGAATTAATTATATATAAAGCAAAAAAGTGACGTGCATGCACGTCACTTTTTTGCTTTATATTTGCGGATATTACATCATGCCGCCCATGCCACCCATACCTGGAGCACCCATAGGCATCTCTGGTTTATCCTCCTTTTTCTCTACAATCACGCACTCTGTAGTGAGGAACATGCCTGCAATTGAAGCGGCGTTCTCAAGAGCCACGCGTGTAACCTTAGCTGGGTCAACAACACCGGCAGCAAAGAGGTTCTCATATACCTCGGTGCGGGCATTGTAACCGAAGTCACCTTTACCCTCGCGAACCTTCTGTACAACAACTGCACCCTCCTTGCCTGCGTTGGCAACAATCTGGCGCAGAGGCTCTTCAATGGCGCGCTTTACGATAGCGACACCTGTCTTCTCATCGCTGTTTGCAGCCTCAAGACCCTCAAGACAGTCGATTGCACGGATGTATGCGACACCACCACCGGGAACAATACCCTCCTCAATGGCAGCGCGTGTAGCGCAGAGTGCATCGTCAACGCGGTCCTTCTTCTCCTTCATCTCAACCTCAGAAGCTGCACCTACATAAAGTACGGCAACACCGCCGGCGAGCTTGCCAAGACGTTCCTGAAGTTTCTCCTTGTCATACTCACTCTTGGTTGAAGCAATTTGAGCCTTGATTTGAGCCACACGCTGGGCAATTGCCTCCTTGTCGCCGTTACCGTCAACAATTGTGGTATTGTCCTTGCTTACAGTAATCTTGCCACAGGTACCGAGCATCTCAAGAGTAGCCTGCTCAAGTTTGATACCCTTCTCCTCGCTGATAACGATACCACCGGTGAGCACTGCGATATCCTCGAGCATATCCTTGCGACGGTCACCAAAACCAGGAGCCTTTACTGCGCATATCTTCAACTGAGTGCGCAGACGGTTTACCACAAGGGTGGTAAGAGCCTCACTCTCAACATCCTCGGCAATGATGAGCAGAGGACGGCCTGTCTGTACTGCAGGCTCAAGAATGGGGAGCACATCCTTGAGGTTTGTAATTTTCTTGTCATAGATGAGCACGAAAGGATTCTCCATCTCGCACTCCATCTTCTCGGTATCGGTTATGAAGTAAGCCGAGAGATAACCGCGGTCGAACTGCATACCCTCAACAACACCTATTGTGGTGTCGCGGCTCTTTGCCTCCTCAATTGTGATGACACCGTCCTTTGACACCTTGCGCATAGCATCGGCAATGAGTTTACCGATTTCAGCGTCGTTGTTTGCCGAGATTGACGCAACCTGCTCAATCTTGTCATAGTCATCGCCTACTACCTCACTCTGAGCCTTGATAGACTCCACAACCTTGGTCACAGCCTTGTCGATACCGCGCTTGAGGTCCATTGGATTGGCACCAGCGGTAACGTTGCGCAGACCCTCAGTAATGATTGCCTGTGCAAGCAATGTTGCTGTAGTTGTACCGTCGCCGGCATCGTCGTTGGTCTTAGAAGCAACCGACTTAACCAACTGGGCACCAGTGTTCATGTATGCATCGGCAAGTTCAATCTCCTTTGCCACCGATACGCCATCCTTGGTGATGTGGGGAGCACCGAACTTCTTCTCTATAATCACGTTGCGACCCTTAGGACCAAGTGTCACCTTCACTGCATTTGCAAGCTCGTCAACACCCTTCTTGAGCTGGTCACGAGCATCCATATTGAACAAAATTTCCTTTGCCATATCTGTTTAATATTTTATCTGTAAATATCAGCATCGTCCCCCTCGCCCTATCGGCTTGCCGACGGAGGGGAGACTAAAACTCTATATTATTAATTATCCTAAAATTGCAAGAACGTCACTCTGACGCATAATCAGATACTTCTCGCCTTCAAACTCAAGTTCAGTTCCGGCATACTTGCCATAGAGTACATGGTCGCCTACAGCAATTATCATCTCCTCTTCCTTTGTGCCATTGCCCACAGCAACAACTTTTCCCTGAAGTGGTTTTTCCTTGGCTGTATCGGGAATGATGATACCGCCGATTGTCTTCTCTTCTGCAGGCTGAGGCAAAATGAGCACTCTGTCTGCCAATGGTTTAATGTTCATAGTCTATTATTTTTTGTTATTACGTTGTATGCGATAATTAAGGTCGTACAGAATTATCATAACCAAAATCGTGCCAAAAAAGTTCGGCACTGCAAATTACGACAAAAATACACAATATTTTCACCGTGGCAAAACAGGAGTGACATTTTGGCAGAAAGCCAGAATAACATAAACAGAAAATTCGCTTTCAGTTCAGACCTTTCCGTTCGTTATTCCAGGTCAATTATGGTTATACCCGCGCCACCGAACTGCACATGTTCGTCGCGGAATCCCTTTACGAATGGCACAGTACTGAGATACTGCCTTACAAGAGTACGCAGTATACCGTTACCTGTTCCATGCAGCACTCGCAGGCTATGTACATTGCACACCACCGCGTCATCAAGGAAATAGCCTACAGCCTGTACAGCCTCCTCGCCACGCATGCCGCGGATATCGATGTCCGACTTGAAGTTAAGCCTTTTCTGGTGCAGTTGTTCCTGGGTTTCACTGGTGAGGAACGACACCTTGCGTACCTCGGCCTTTGGTGCGTCGCACGGCTGCAGACGGACAACTGGTACGGTCGACTTCAATGCGCCGAAACGCACTACCGCATTGTTCTTCTTTACCTCAAGCACCTCGCCCACAGTCTGCTGCCCATCAAGGCGCACATGCATGCCAGGTTCTATTTTCGGCAACTCAGGTTTCTTCACCGGCTGTGCTTCCATGCCGCCATTGGCCTGTGCTCCGACTTTATCCTTCTTGCCGTTCTTCTTTCGTTCCTGACGTGCAATAATCTTTGCCATTTCACGGTCGGTCTGCATCTGCTGTTTCTCCCTTGCAAGCTGCTCAAGCTGCTTGCTGAAGTCTGTAAGTTCCTGACGCGCTTGGCGAGTGCGTTCCTTCTCGGCCTTGGCCTCGACAATGGCACGTATCGTATTCTCTATCTTTGCATTGGCCTCTCGCAGCATGCGTTCAGCCTCCTCACGTGCCTCCTTTAGAATCTGCTTGCGGCTCTTCTTGAGTTCATCGCCTTGTTCCTGCACCTTGCCAAGGATTTCATCGAGTTCCTTCTCCTTCTGATGCACAGTCTTGCGCTTGCTCTCCCAATAGCGCTTGTCGCGCACAATGTCCTGCAGATATTTGTCACTCTGTATGTAGTCGCTGCCCACAATCTGCGAGGCGTCGGCGATGACCTCCTCGGGCAGACCGATCTTGCGCGCAATCTCCACGGCAAATGAACTGCCCGGATTACCTATCTGCAACTGAAACAGCGGACGCATCTCGCCACGGTCATAGAGCATTGCTCCATTGACAATGCCGGGTGTAGAATCGGCAAAATGTTTCAGGTTCTGGTAGTGCGTGGTGATTATACCGTACGCCCCGCGTTCGTTCAAACGCTTGAGCAGCGCCTCGGCAATGGCAGCACCGATAAGAGGTTCGGTTCCGCCACCGAACTCATCGATGAGAATGAGTGACCTGTCGTTGCAGTTGCGCAGGGTGTGCTTCATGTTGAGCAGGTGGCTTGAATATGTACTCAGGTCATCCTCAATGCTCTGCTGGTCGCCGATATCAATGAAGAGACTGTCAAAAAGACCGGCACGGCTGCGTTCGTGCACAGGAATTAACATTCCGCACTGGAGCATGTACTGCAGAAGCCCGGCAGTCTTCAGACACACCGATTTTCCGCCGGCATTAGGACCCGATATGAGCAGTATGCGGCGTTCGCCGTCAAGTTCAATGTCAAGCGGCGACATCTTGCGTCCATGCTTGCGCAACGAGAATTCGAGCAACGGATGATATGACGCACCCCAGTCTATCATGGGGCGGTTTTCCAACGAAGGTTTCAGAGCATTCATGCGTACTGCGACCTCGGCTTTTGCACGTATGAAATCCATTTCGCCCAGGAAGTCATAAGCCTGCAGCAATGCCGGCACTTGTGGGCGCAATTCCGCCGAAAAGGCTGTGAGTATAATGATTACCTCGCGCTTCTCCTCGGCCTCGAGTTCGCGTATGCGGTTGTTCGCCTCTACAACCTCGGCCGGTTCAATGAACACGGTCTTGCCACTTGCCGACTCGTCGTGTACAATACCGCCCATCTTGCGTTTGAGGGCCGGAGCAACAGGAATCACCAGACGGCCGTCACGCATTGTGGGCGAGGCGTCCTTCTCAACAAGTCCTTCGGCCTGTGCACGGCGCAGAATGGAGTTCAGGGTGCGCGATATGCTGCCCGATGTACGCGACAGCTCGCCACGTATACGGGCAAGGGTCGGCGAAGCGCTGTCCTTCACCGAACCGAACTTATCAATAATGGAATCGATATTGCGGATAATGAGAGGAAATGCCTCAACATCACCGGCAAGGGCACGCAACGACGGGTAAAGAGGTCTGTCATCACCATCGGCCGAGTCGCCACTCTGCTTGCGTAGCAACGAAAGGATGCGCCCTATCGTATCAAGCGAACGGCGAAGGGCAAAAAGTTCCTCGGCACCCATGTACATACCCTCGATGCGTATACGCTGAAGCGGTTCACGCACATCAAAATAGAAGTCCGATGGAAAACCATCCTCAACCTGCATAATGCGCACAAACTCCACAACCTCGTTAAGGCGGGTATCCACTGCTGTAAAATCGGTAAGGAACTGCATGTCGTCGACACGTTCTTTTCCAAGTTGGCAAAGACATTGCTCCTTGAGCATGCGACGTACTGCATCAAATTCTATTCTCGATTCAAAATCTTGAGGGTATATCATTGCAATTCAAAAAATGTCAAGTCCATCCAATAATTCTGCGAAGATACGCAAAAAAACGCGTACAGAAGCCACCGGATTGCAAAATCATCCCGACAAGACAAGATTTCGCCAGCTATATTGTATTAAAGCAGATATTTTTATTATTTTTGTGGATTGTATTGATTATCTTGCGAAGAATAGCAAAACACATTAAGACAATTACCATGAAATTAAACAACTTTAAAGCGATTGCGCTTGCGGCAATGATTATTACAGGTAGCGCACCTTTGCAGACTCAGGCATCAAACGATGGCGGCCAAAAGGCTGTCGTAGAGGGCCTGGTACAGATTAACCCCACGACGGTTGAACTGCGCCTTGGCAACGGACAGAGAGTTACACTCGACTTCTATGGCGACAACATCTTCCGCATGTTCCAGGACAACAGCGGACGCATCCTGCGCGACCCGAAGGCAAAGCCCGAAGCAAAGATCCTTGTATGCAACCCACGCAAGGATGTCAAGAGACTTGATGTGACAGAGAGTGACAAGACATACACTGTCACCACCTCAAAGATTGAGATTACCGTATGCAAGGCTACCGGTCTGTTAAAGGCTACAGACCTTGAAACCGGCAAGGTTGCATTCGAGGAGACAGCACCAGTGCTGTTCAAGAATGCAAAGACAACTGTAACACTCAAGTGCAACGAGGGTGAGTACTTCTACGGAGGTGGCGTACAGAACGGCCGTTTCTCACACGCAGGCAAGGTAATCGACATCGAGAACCAGAACAGCTGGACTGACGGTGGCGTAGCATCACCTGCACCATTCTTCTGGTCGACAAACGGATACGGTTTCATGTGGCACACATTCCGCAAGGGTGAGTATGACTTCGGTGCAACCGAGGCCGGTACTGTGACACTCATGCACGAGAGTGACTACCTCGACGTGTTCTTCATGGTAAGCGAGGATGCAGTGAGCTTGCTCAATGACTTCTACCAGTTGACAGGTAACCCTGTACTCATGCCTAAGTTCGGTTTTTACATGGGACACCTCAACGCATACAACCGCGACTACTGGACACCAAGCAACGACAACAACGGCATGCTTTATGAAGACGGCAAGCGTTACAAGGAGAGCCAGACCGACAACGGCGGTACAAAGGAATCCTTGAACGGAGAGAAGAACAACTACCAGTTCTCGGCACGCGCAGCTGTTGACCGCTACCTTAAGCAGGACATGCCTCTTGGCTGGTTCCTCCCCAACGACGGTTACGGTGCAGGTTACGGCCAGACCGAGACACTCGATGGCAATGTACAGAACCTCAAGGAGTTCGGCGACTACGCACGCGCAAACGGTGTAGAGATTGGTCTGTGGACCGAGTCGAACCTTCACCCACGTGAAGGCATCAGCGCACTCTTGCAGCGTGACCTTGTACGCGAGGTTCGTGACGCAGGTGTACGTGTTCTCAAAACAGACGTCGCATGGGTAGGTGCCGGTTATTCGTTCGGTCTCAACGGTGTGACCGACGCCGCTGGCATCATGACATACTACGGCAGCAATGCACGTCCGTTCATAATCTCACTCGACGGTTGGGCTGGTACACAGCGCTATGCTACAATCTGGAGTGGTGACCAGACCGGCGGTGAGTGGGAATACATCCGTTTTCACATCCCTACATTCATCGGTTCAGGTCTCTCAGGCCAGCCAAACATCACATCGGACGTCGACGGTATCTTCGGCGGCAAGAACGTTCCTGTATTCGTACGCGAGTACCAGTGGAAAGTCTACACTCCAATGATGCTCAACATGGACGGCTGGGGTGCCAACGAGAAGTATCCTCACGCATTGGGAGAGCCCGCGACATCAATCAACCGTACATACATGAAACTGAAGTCGGAGCTCATGCCTTACACATACAGCATCGCACGTGAGGCTGTTGACGGCAAGCCGATGATCCGCGCAATGTTCCTCGAGGACGAGGCCAACGACTTTACAATGAGTGCAGCTACACGCTACCAGTACATGTACGGTCCATACATTCTTGTTGCTCCCATCTACCAGAATACAGCAATGGATGCCGAGGGTAACGATATCCGCAACAACATCTACCTGCCCGAGGGTACATGGTACGACTGGTTCACAGGCGAGAAGTACGAGGGAGGACGCATAATCAACAACTTTGACGCACCATTGTGGAAACTCCCGGTATTTGTAAAGGCCGGTGCAATCATTCCTATGACAGCCCCAAACAACAATGTCAAGGAGATTGACAAGGCATTGCGCATATACGACCTCTACCCACAGGGTGAAAGCGCATTCGTTGAATATGACGATGACGGTGTCACCGAACTCTATCGCGCAGGCGAATACACAACCACACGCATTGAGCAGAAACTTGACGCAAAGGGCAACCTGACTGTAACTGTTAACCCGACAGAGGGCTGCTTCAACGGTTTTGTTGAGGAGAAAGTTACAATCTTCCGCGTAAACGCAAGTGCACAGCCAAAGAAGGTTGCAGCAAAGGTCGGCAAGAAAGGTGTAAAACTTACACAGGTTTCTTCAATCGAGGAGTTCAACAACGGCGAGAACGTATGGTTCTACGATGCACAGCCAAACCTCAACCGCTTTGCGACAAAGGGTAGCGAGTTCGAGAAGGTTGAAATGATAAAGAACCCTGTCATCATGGTAAAGATTGCCAAGAACGACGTTACTGCAAACGCTACTGTACTTGACATCAAGGGCTACGAGTTCGATATCAAGGGCAACCTGCTTGCAAGCGAGGGCGCACTTGAGGCTCCTAAGGCTGTCGTTACCGATGAGAACTGCCAGGCATACACAATCACCCCAAGCTGGGAGAAGGTTGCTAACGCCGACTACTACGAAATCAAGTTCCAGGACCGTATATACAGCACAATCAAGGGCACAAGCCTGCTGTTTGAGGACCTTGCACCTGTAACAGATTACACATTCGCAGTGCGCGCTGTGAACAAGAACGGCGCATCGGAGTGGGCCGAGGTAAAGACAACCACAAAGAGCAACCCGCTTGAGTGGGCACTCACAGGCGTTACAGCAACTACAAGCTGTCCAAACCAGGGCGGTCAGGGAACCGACAAGTTCTTCGACTTTGACGAGAGCAGCAACTGGCACACCAAATGGAGTGCATCGGCAGTTCCATTCGAGATGACAATCGACCTCAACGGCCTTTCTACTCTTGACGAGCTCCGCTACTTGTGCCGCGAAGATGGCGGTAACGGTACCATCACCAAGGCTACAATCTGCTACAGCACCGACAAGGAGAACTGGAGTGAGCCTGTAGCTGTGAACTGGGCACGCAACGGCGAGACAAAGGTATTCAAGTTCGAGGGTAACCCAAGTGCACGCTACATCAAGATGTATGTGACCGAGGGTGTAGGCAACTACGGTTCAGGCCGCGAGATGTACATCTTCAAGGTGCCCGGCAGCGAGACATACCTCTCAGGTGACATCAACAAGGACAAGAAGGTTGATGAGAATGACCTCACATCATACCTCAACTACACCGGCTTGCGCAAGAGCGACAGCGACTTCGACTACATAAGTATCGGCGACATCAACGAGAACGGTCTCATTGACGCTTACGACATCTCGGTTGCAGCTACACGCATCGGCGACGGTGTTTATGAGAAAGCCGAGAATGTTGTAGCCGGCGAAATCACCATCACAGCCGACAAGAAGAGCTACAAGGCAGGCGAGGAGGTTGTAATCACAATCAGCGGCAAGGGTCTTGCAAATGTGAACGCATTCAGCCTTGCACTCCCCTACGATGCAAACGAGTATGAGTATGTTGGCATCGAGGCTGTGGGTACAGGCAGCATGGCAAACTACAGCAAGAACCGTCTGCACGGCAACGGCGAGACTGCAGTTTACCCCACATTCATCAACGAGGGCAACAAGGGCACACTCGGCGGTGACGGCGAACTTGTAAAGGTTACACTCAAGGCAAAGAAGAACGTTAAGTTCAACATCAAGGCCGTTGACGGTGTAATCGTAGACAAGCACCTCAACACGATAAAGTTCTGAAAACCAAACCACAGTATCCTCGGGAAAGTCCCGGAGATACTATATAATACAAAAGACTCTAACCATTAACATTACATGCTTATGAAAAAATTTACTCTTGTTTTTTCACTTATGATGGCGATGTTCACTACCATGACAGCGCAGGTAAGTGTTGATTTCTCAGCCGGAACACTCAGCGGCGAATGGGGTGAGAAAGACACCCGTTCTATTTGGACCAGCGCCGACGGCCTGCAGATTGTATCAACCGATGCAAATGGCAACGAGGTTGGTTCAATGAAATACTACAGTGGCAAGTTCACATTGTATGTAAACGAGGGTGTTGCCACACCAATCAAGTACACTATCACCGTGCCCGAGGGCTACAGCCTCACCGAGATGAAAGTGAAGAACTCTACCAAGAGCCACAACGCACATGTTGACTATGACTGGAGCAGCTATTCACTGCACAACACCACAGCCGAGAAGACAATCCAGTTTGTAGAGGGTGTGAATGAATTCTTCCTCTATGGCGAAGTTGGAAAACTCATCTACCTCACATCACTGACAATTACCGACACTACAGGTGTTGAAGAAGTGAAAGGTGAGAACGGAAAGGTGAAAACAATTTACGACCTCACAGGCCGTCAGGTCAACGAAATAACCAAAGCCGGCATCTACATCGTTAACGGCAAAAAGGTCTTTGTGAAATAACACATAGTACAAAGCAGAGATATGGTCTACAGATACGACGGCTTAGACATAAACATAACCATACAGGGCACCGGTTCTCCGGTGTTCCTGTTGCATGGTTGGGGTTGCACGGGCGAGATATTCAAGCACATTGCCCAGGTGCTTTCAACCGCATATACCACCTACAGTTTCGATTTCCCGGGATTTGGGGCATCGGACGAACCCACTGAAGTATGGGGTGTTGAGGAGTATACACGCATGGTCGAGCAGTTTGCCAAGGACAACGGCATACAGCGCCCGGCGCTTATGGGACACTCCTTTGGCGGAAGAGTGAGCATCGTGTTCGCCTCGCGTAACGAGGTAAGCTGCGTAGTACTTGTAGACGCTGCCGGAATAAAGCCCAAACGCCCTCTGAAGTACTACTGGAAGGTATATACCTTCAAGACTATGAAGTGGCTGTGCAACACATTCCTGCCGAAGGAGAAGGCACAGGCCATCATTGAGAAGCGCCGTAAAGGTGCAGGGTCAAGCGACTACAACAACGCCTCGCCAATGATGCGTGCAATACTGTCAAAAGTTGTAAACGAAGACCTCAAGCACCTGATGCCCGCCATCAAGGCACCTACCCTGCTCTTTTGGGGAAACCTCGACACAGCTACCCCGCTGAGTGATGCCAAGACTATGGAAAAACTGATTCCGGATGCAGGTCTGGTGGTGGCACACGGTACGGGACATTTCTCGTTCCTTGAAAACCAAGGACTGTTCACCGCTGTAATAAAGAATTTCTTCAAGATAAAATAAATGAATATGGAGCCAACAATGATAATATATGCAGTAATTGCGACAATATTTTTCCTGTTCATAGCCAAGTACGACATCCACATGTTCCAGTTGGCGTCGTACCGCTATAGCCGTTACTTCCGCTGGCTCATTCCAGAAAACATCATATCAAAGAAGAGAGTCTTTACACTACTTATGCTTATACCGGCACTTTTTGCCGATTACCTTGGAATAGGATTTGCTACCGGAATCACTATCGGTTCATGGGTGTTCTTTTGGAACGAGAAGTTCAAGACTCCGCTTGTATACACCATGCGTGTAAAGAGGCTTTTCGCGACAGACATTATAATTTTTGTTGCCATTGCGGTGCTTGCCGTACTGTTTGCAGGCAAGTGGGCAACAGCAATCATCGGCACAGCGCTGGTCTTCTCCAATTTCATCATGCTGCTAGCCAACCTCATCAACACGCCCATTGAAAAGGCGATCAACCGCAGCTATTACAACGACGCAAAGAAAATTATCGAGAGCCACAAGGGGCTTATAATCATAGGTGTCACAGGCAGTTTCGGAAAGACAAGTACAAAGAATTACCTTGCAAGCGTACTCGCCGAAAAGTACAACGTACTCGTGACCCCGGGCAATTTCAACACCCTGCTTGGCGTGGTACGCACCATACGCGAGCATCTGCGTCCTTATCACCAGGTATTCATTGTGGAGATGGGCGCAAAGCAGAAGAATGACATCAAAGAGATATGCGACCTGGTACACCCCACTATCGGCATTGTGACAGCTGTGGGCGAAATGCACCTTGAGACATTCAAGAGTGTAGAGAACATCCAGGACACAAAATTCGAACTTATCAACTCACTGCCCGCAGGTGGACTTGGAGTGATAAACAACGATTCGGAATATATTAAGGAGTACAAGGGCATAAAGAGCCCATGCAGAATAATAAGGTATTCAGCCGAGGGTCAAGGCGACTATAAGGCCTGCGATGTAGAGTACGGAGCAAACGGAGTATCGTTCACCCTCAACGGTGGCGAGCAATACAGCAGCCGTCTGCTTGGCGCAGGCAACCTGCTCAACATTCTTGCATCAATTGCAGTTGCCGACCACCTGGGAGTACCTGTAAGCAAGCAAAAGAATGCCATTGCACGCCTACAGCCGGTAGAGCACCGCTTGTCAATGAAGGTCGCAAACGGCATAACAGTGCTCGACGATGCATACAACTCGAACCCACAGGGTGCAAAAATGAGTCTTGAAGTGCTAAAGAATTTTACCGTCAGCAACGGGAACAAGCGCATTGTAATCACCCCGGGATTCGTAGAGATGGGCACACGACAGGCCGAAGCCAACAAGGAACTCGGACGCACCATAGCCACAAGTTGTGACTATGCCATTATAGTAAATGCCGTAAACCGCGATGCTATAAAAAGCGGTATCGACGAAGGCGGATTACCTGCAGAGAAATACTTCCTTGCCGACTCATTGAACCATGCGCATGCACACCTTGCGCAGATTCTCCGCGCCGGCGACGTGGTACTTTATGAAAATGATTTACCTGATAACTTCAAGTAAATCATAGACGAAGCCCTTAATCAGGCCTTTTAGCCCTTTATGCCCTTTTAGTCCTTATAAATGAGAACTGACAAAAAAAACAATATAGAACAATGAAAACAAACGTAGGAGTTGTATTCGGCGGACGTTCCGTCGAGAACGAGATTTCAGTCATCACCGCAAACCAGGCGATGGCAGCAATGGACAGAGAGAAATATGACATTACCCCCATATATATTACAAAAGAGGGCAAGTGGTACACTGGCGAGGCACTGCTTAACGTTGCGAACTACCGTGACATGAAAAAGCTTGCCGGCATGTGCGAAGAGGTATACATGAAGCCTATTTATGGCGACACCAACCTGTACCGCACTAAGAAGGGACTGTTCCAGAAGGATGTCGTGACAAGACTTGATGTAATAATGCCGGCACTCCACGGAACCAACTGCGAAGACGGTACATTCCAGGGAGTAATGGAGTTCTCGGGTATACCATACACTGGCTGCAACACTCTGGCATCGGCAAACGGCATGGACAAGATTACCATGAAGATGATTCTCAAGGAGTGCGGCATACCGGTAATTGACTACTGCTGGTTCAGCGACAAGGAGTGGGCCGATAAGCAGGAAGAGACAGTTGCTGCGATTGAAAAGAAACTCGGCTACCCGGTAATCGTCAAGCCTGCCAACAGTGGCTCAAGCGTGGGTATACGCGCAGCACACAACCGCGAGGAGCTGCTCGATGCCATTGAGTACGCAATCTCATTCACTAGCCGTGTCATAATTGAGAAATATGTACAGAAACTCAAGGAGGTGAACTGCGCCGTATTGGGCAACTACTACGAGTGCCAGCCATCGGTATGCGAGGTACCAGTACGTAGTGGTGAGATTCTATCTTACCAGGACAAGTACATGAACGGTGGCGGCAAGCAGTCACAAGGCATGCAGTCAACAGTGCGCGAAATCCCTGCAAACCTACCCAAGGAGAGCACTGATTTTATACAGAAAGCGGCATGCGACACATTCCGTGCACTTTCATGCGACGGCGTTGCACGTATCGACTTCATCATTGACGAGGCTACAGGTGAGATTTTCGTAAACGAAATCAACACAATTCCCGGTTCACTCTCGTTCTACCTTTGGGAGTACAGCGGCATTAACTTTACCGCACTTGTAGATAGGCTCATTGACATTGCCTTGCGTCGCAAGCAGGATGCAGGCTTCAAGGCCGTAAGCTACGGTGAGAACATCTTCGCAGCACAAGGCAGCGGCGGTGCAAAGACCGGTGGCAAGATGGGTGGCGGCAAGTTCGGTGCCAAGATGTAATACCACCACACATTGAAGAGTGACAAAAAGTCTCCCTCATCAATTGGAAGTGAATAAAAAGCAAAGTTCAAGGCTTGCGAAGGCTTCAAAACCGCAGTTTACTAAGCGTAAATGAGGATTTTGAAGACAAGCGTAACGCAGAAATTTGCTTTTTAGTCATTTCCTTTCAGTCTAAGATCTTTACCTTTCATGAAACGTCTATTTACACTCTTTACAGCGTTGCTGTTCACAGCAACACTCCATGCCGGTGAAGAAGAGACAATACTCCACACCCCTACAGGAGACATCCACGGAGTGCTGCTCATGCCTCAGACGGAGAGTCCCTGTCCATTGGTGATAATAATTGCAGGCAGCGGCCCCACAGACATGAACGGCAACACCTTGGGAAGCAACTACCAGAACAATTCGCTGAAGATGCTTGCCGAGGGGCTTGCAGCCGAAGGTATTGCCAGTGTGAGGTATGACAAGCGCGGTATCGGCAAGAGCCGGGATGCCGGTACAAGCGAGGATGAACTGCGCTTTGAGCATTACATTGATGACGCTGCGGCATGGGCAGACATGTACAGAGTAGACAAGCGTTTCGGCACCATAGCCATAGCAGGACACAGCGAGGGTTCACTGATTGGCATGGTTGCAGCACAGAAGAGCATGGCCGTAAAGGCATACATCTCAATTGCCGGTTGCGGAAGGGGTGCGCACGAAATAATAGAAGAGCAACTGAAGCGTCAACCCGAGCAGATACAGCGCGAAGCTGCTGCCATAAACAGAGAACTGTGCGCAGGCAACACTGTCGATGAAGTCCCGAACTACCTTGCATCTCTATACCGCAAGAGTGTCCAGCCATACCTTATATCATGGTTCCGCTACAATCCGGCCAAGGAGATTGCCAGGCTGAAGATACCTGTACTCATTCTGCAGGGTGACAAGGATATCCAGGTTGGTGTAGATGAGGCCGAGAGGTTACTGGCCGCACGCATGTTCTCTTCGTACCGTGTCATAAAAAACATGAACCACGTACTAAAACACTGCGAAAGCAGCGAAATGATTGGACAGCTCGATGCATACCAGAATCCGACCCTACCAATAAAGCAAGAACTAGTAGAGCACATTGTGCGTTTTCTTGGGAAATGAGATAATGAAAGCCTCAATAATTGCCAAACCACAGTCAACTACCATGAACGATATAAACGTCTTTACCCCAAATGCCGACAGCGAGGTTGAGTTGCCTCTCTCGGGCGAACGCGTGGCTGCCGGATTCCCCTCGCCGGCCGAGGACTATACTTCACTTGGTCTTGACCTCAACAGGGAACTCATAAAGAACCCGGCATCCACATTCTATGCGCGTGTCAGCGGCCTCTCCATGATTGACGAAGGCATCAACGACGGAGATCTGCTTGTCATTGACAAGAGCATTGACCCGTATGACGGTTGCCTTGCAGTGTGCTATGTCGACGGAGAGTTCACACTCAAGAGATTCGAGAAGCATAAGGACTATGCACTGCTTGTACCTGCCAACAAGGAGTTCCAGCCGTTGAAAGTAACAGCCGAGAACGACTTCAGCATCTGGGGAGTGGTAACATACCTTATAAAGAAAGTATAAAAGTGAGAACTTGCACCAGCAAGTGCAACCAATGTTTTCCGCTTTCAATTTTAACCTTTCCGCTTTCACCTTTCAATGTTTGGCCTCTGCGACTGCAATAATTTTTTCGTTTCGTGCGAGAGGGTTTTCGACCCCTCACTCGAAGGACGCCCGGTCGTTGTACTCAGCAACAACGACGGGTGTATTGTATCGCGCAGTAATGAAGCTAAAGCATTGGGCATAAAGATGGGACAGCCACTCTACCAAGTACGCGACTTTATAACGAGAAACGATGTGGCTGTGCGTTCAAGCAACTACCACCTGTACGGCGACATGTCCCAGCGCGTAATGGCGACACTGAGACAGCATGTCCCAGCTGTTGAGATATACTCCATTGACGAGGCATTCCTGTTGCTCGACGGCTACCCCACCGACAGGCTGAAACAGTTCGGCGAGGATGTCGCGCGCATCGTAAGACGCAACACCGGTATACCCGTAAGCATTGGTATGTCACACACAAAGACACTTGCCAAGGTTGCCAGCAAATTGTGCAAGCGATATCCCAAACTGAACAGCGCATGCCTAATGCACCGCCCCGAGGATATCCGCAAGGTGCTTGAGAAGTTCCCCATTGAAGACGTGTGGGGCATTGGACGCCGCCAAAGCAGGATGTTCCACGATTGCCGCGTTGCCACAGCCGCACAGTTCTGCGACCTGCCCGAAACCTGGATAGACAACCGACTCAACATCACAGGCAAGCATACATGGCTGGAACTGAAAGGGACGCCATGCATTGAGTTCAGCCATGAAACAGCCGACAGGCAATCCATAATGGTATCCCGTTCATTTTCAAAAGAGCTGTACAGCATTGATGAGCTTCACGAGACCGTGACTACATTTGCAGGCATTGCAGCCGAAAAACTGCGCAAGCAGAAGTGTGTAGCCCAGGAGATGCAGGTATTTATACTCACGAACCGCCACCGCGAAGACCAACCCCAGCACTATGAGTGCGAGCAGATACTGTTCCCCACCGCTACCGACAGCACACTCGAGATTGCAAAAGCAGCTACAGCCGCACTCAAACGGATATACCGCCATGGATTCGGCTACAAGAAGAGTGGTGTGCGACTGAGCCGCATAACCCCGGCCACCGCCGTGCAAGGTTCACTTTTCGACACGGTCGACCGCCCCAAGCACAAGGCGCTGATGCAGGCTATTGACCGTATAAACGCAGAGCAGGGACGCGAGAGTGTGAGGCTTGTATCACAGGGTACAGTAACAGACCACACAAACCGCGAGTACCTCTCACCGCAATACACAACCCGTTGGGAGGATATCATGACTGTCAAAGTATGAAAAATGCCACAAATTATTTAAAGAAGTTTTTTCTTTGTAAAAAAAGTTATCTTTGCAGAACACTCATACATGGTTACATCACAAGCAATAAGAAGGCTGTGATATATCAAAAATTGACACAAACATCTAAAAAACGACATTATGGAAGAACAGAGCACAAAAACAGGGATGCAGAATACAGTAAAGCGTCCAAGCACATATATGTGGTTGGCAGTCATTTCAACCATTATGACCCTATTTTTCCCAATAGGACTCATCTCGCTGTTCTACTCACTTAAAGTAAACAGGTGTTGGAAGAAAGGAAAAGAAGAAAAGGCATTAAAGGCCTCAACAAGAGCAAAGAATTGGGGTATAGCAGGCATTGTGGCAGGTATTCTCATGATTATATTCTCAAGTTTCGTCATCGCAGGAATAATTGTTTTCATTACATCAGTAATCATACCTTTACTCACTGCATTGTCTTCACTTTTGCCGATTCTTGCACCATTGACAGCAGGCATTGCAACTGTACTTGTGGGTATTGTAGAATTTCTGTTACCAATAATAGCTGGTGCAATTACCCTCAGCATCCATGATTCAATAGTCAACAGCGCAATCCTGTTGCCTTTATTCTAAAGGCCAATCATCGACACATACAGGAACCGCAGCAGAATTCCGCTGCGGTTCCTCCGTATATCACGCAAGAATAACCGGCAAACATTCCTTACAGACCGTCACTCTTTACATTTAAATTATAAATATTCAAAAACATTCATTATCTTTGTCAAAGTTCGTATCTGCCAGATAAGGCATCAATGATACGTTTCCTAACAGACGAAGAAACAATATATTCATAATAACCATAAAAACAAAAACACTATGTCTATCAACAATTTGAGAAGAGGCTTGGCGTTTGTAATCGTGGCACTTGCATGTGTTGCTGGAGCAAATGCACAGGCGATATTTGAGCAAGGCAAGCTGTACAATATCTTCACTGCAGGCAACAAGGACAATGTTGTTTCAGAGAAGAACGGTAAAGCCGTCGGTTTAAGAGACCTCAAGGATGGCGACGCGTCACAGTTCTGGAAAGTTTCAGAACTTTCAGGCAGTTGGCGCATCATTAATCCCGTAACAGGCAATGCACTGCGTCTTAACGGCAGCAAAGTGGAAGTTGGCGAGAACAACGGTTCCGACGAGGCCCAGCTCTGGAAGTACGAGAACGGCCTCCTCATCCCCACAAACAACCCGGAATATGCATTGGCAAAAGGCCAGGGCGGAGCACTTGTAGTTGTAAAGAAAGAGGTTGCCCTCAAGCACAAGGCTGCACAGTTCCGTTTCGAAGTTTCAAAATATGCCGGTTTTGATGACAACCTTACATACCGCATCGTGTCAGTAGGGGAGCCGGGCAAGGTACTGGGCAACAACGACTCTGGCGAGAACAATGCCCGCATTGTAGCCGAGGAGATTAACGGGGAGAACCGCGGACAGTATTGGAGCATCAAGACCATCGACCTCACTACATTTGCTGTTGAGAATGCTTTCTACGGACAGCACTTTGACGATGGCGGCGGCAACGCAAGCATCGATTACCTGTTGCAGTGGCCAGCAGTGCCAGGCACATGGAACAATGCAAAATTCCGTTTCGAGCCAGTTGAGGGACAGAAAGGTACATTCATCATTGTATCGGCTGGCAAAGAAGGCACAATGTACACACTTAAAGAGGGCCGCATGATGCGTGTAGAGAAGAACATTGCCGACCAGGCTGCATGGTTCACATTCGAGCAGGTTGAAAAGCCAAAGATTGCATCGCCCAAGTGGGAGGACGAGACCGTATTTGCCGAGAATAAAGAACACGGTACAGCAACATACATGCCATACAACAACGAGGCCGAGATGCTCGCTGATGCCGCATACTATGCGACACCATGGACTGAACCTGTAAATTCACGCTACCAGAGCCTCAACGGCAATTGGAAATTCAACCTCGTGAGTGAACCATCGGAACGTCCGTTGACATTCTTTGAGGAGGGTTTTGACGTAAGCGGATGGGACGAGATTCCCGTTCCTTCGAACTGGGAGATGCACGGATATGACAAGCCCATCTACAACAACGTGGAGTACCCGCACTCAAACACACCTCCATTCATCAATGCACGCCCAGGACACAATGACGGCGGAAAGAACTACGGCATCAACCCTGTAGGTTCATACGTACATACATTCAAGGTTCCTGCCGACTGGGACGGCCGCCGCACATTCATCCACTTCGGCGGTATCTATTCAGCGGCATTCGTGTGGTTGAACGGCGAATACGTTGGTTACACACAGGGCGCAAACAATGTTGCCGAGTTCGACATCACCGCTTACCTGAAGAAGGGCGACAACAGACTCGCCGTTCAGGTGTTCCGCTGGAGTGACGGTTCTTACCTCGAGTGCCAGGATATGTTCCGCATGAGTGGTATCTTCCGCGACGTATACCTCTACAACGTGCCAAAGACATCTGTCCGCGACCACTACATCACAAGCAAGTTGTCTACAGACTATTTCAGTGCCGATGTAAATGTCAACTTTGAACTTGACAACCGCGACTTCATACCCGGCAAGAAGAGTGTCAAAGCAGCCATCTATGACCCGACCGGCAAACTCGTGGCATGTGACACCGTAACCATGAACACTGCCGCAAAGATTGCTTCACTAAGCGGCGACATCAAACTTAAGGTAGACAACGTAGAGTTGTGGAGTGCCGAGAAGCCGAACCTCTACACTGTACGTATCACACAGCTCGACGAGAACGGCAACGAGGAACTTGCATTCTCTACAAAGCACGGTTTCCGCAAGATTGAAATCAAGAATTCTCTTGTATATATCAATGGACAGAGAGTATTCTTCAAGGGTGTGAACCGCCATGACACCGACCCGGTCAGAGGCCGTGCCGTAACAACTGAATCGATGTTGAAGGATGTTCTTCTCATGAAGCAGAATAATATCAACACCATACGTACAAGCCACTACCCCAACGCCGCAAGAATGTATGCGATGTTCGACCACTACGGTCTCTATTGCTGCGACGAGGCAGACCTTGAGGACCACGCAAACCAGACAATTTCGGATCGCGAGTCATGGATTCCTGCATTTGTTGACCGCATCAACCGCATGGTATTGCGTGACCGCAACCACGCCAGCGTAGTAATGTGGAGTTTGGGCAACGAGGCCGGCAACGGCAATAACTTCGGTCCCTGCTACGACGAAGCAAAGCGTCTTGACAGCCGTCCCGTACACTACGAAGGCACACGTTCAGGCGGCGACTACGGTGGCGGACGCTTCAGCGACTTCTACTCGAAGATGTATCCCGGCCAGGCTTGGATGGACAGAAACACCAACGACCTTGATAAGCCGATGTTCATCTGCGAGTATGCCCACGCAATGGGTAACGCAATCGGTAACCTCAAGGAGTACTGGCAAAAGATTGAAGCTTCAAACTCATGCATCGGTGGCTGTATCTGGGACTGGGTTGACCAGGCGATCTACGACCCACAGGAGATGAAGCAGGGTATCTACAACATCCACACAGGCTATGACTACCCGGGACCAGACCAGGGCAACTTCTGCTCAAACGGCATTGTATCACCAGAACGCGAAGAGGGCGGCAAGCTCAAGGAAGTGAAGGCAGCACACCAGTTCGTCGACATTACAATGCCCGAGGTAAATACAGAGTACGGTATCGTTACCGTTGAGATCAAGAACAAGTACAACTTCACAAATCTTGAAGAATTCGATGTTGTATACGACTTTGTAAAGAACGGCAAGGTAGTATACACCGGCCGCACAAATGCGCCTAACGCCGAGTCGAACGAAAGCGGCAAAGTCTGGTTGTCTGTAAAGAAGGCAAATATCAGCAAAGCTGCCAAGAACGGCGACGAACTGCTGATTACCGTACGCCTTGTACACCGCAACGCACAGTTGTGGGCTCCCGCAGGCCACGAAGTTGCACTGCAGCAGTTCACACTGGTTGAACGCGCACCTCTTGCAGCAATCAAGTCAAAGGGTGCTCCTCTTGTTGCGACATCGTCACTCCACGAGACAGTCATCGGTAACGACAAGGTACAGCTCAAGTTTGACGCAGAGACAGCTCAGCTTACGGCACTTGCATTCGACGGCAAGAACATCATCACCGACAACCAGGGATTCATCTACAGCAACCACCGTTGGATCGAGAACGACCGCCAGGGCTACGACTACTACGGACCTGACGCAGGCAATCCACAGGCACAGACAGCAAACGGTCTTGAGGCAAATGGTGAGATTACGGTTGTTGAGGAGAAAGGCAACACCGTTGTAAAGACAGTGCGCAAGGGCGCAATATGCGATACAGAAATCAACTACACAATCTACCCGCAGGGCGTTGTAGACGTTGAAGCCACATTTGTTCCAAAGAACGGCAACTTGCGCCGTGCAGGTCTTGTATGCGGCCTTGACTCTACACTCAGTAACGTAAACTACTACGCTATGGGCCCATGGGAGAATACCGTTGACCGCAAGGACGGCGTTGTTGTAGGTTGCTACAAGACCACTGTTGACAAGATGGCCGACCCATATGTCAAGCCACAGAGCAGTGGCAGCCGCGAGGGCTTGCGTGAAGTGACCTTTACCGACAACAACGGTAATGGCGTGAAGATTGCTACAGAGGGCAACGTAAGTTTCTCGGCACTCCCATACACCGACGAGGACCTGATGAGAGCCGGTCACTACTGGGAGATGACAAAGCGTCCATACACAGTAGTACACTTCGACGCATGGATGCGCGGTATCGGTAATGCATCATGCGGATATGACGTAGGTACAATGCCTGAATACTGCGTTCCGAACGAGAAGATGAGCTACAAGCTCAGAATTACTCCAGTCAAGAAGTAAAGAGATTCAGTCTAAAACAGGAAGTCCCGAGGATGCAAAAGTTTCCTCGGGACTTCCTGTTTTATACATAAATTTACAACCATTAACGATATCACATTGTACATGTTAAATTTAATGACTAAATTGCAGACGTTTTATAATATGGGGTATTGTGCCGCAAAGCCACATACATGAATGCACAGCGCAACGTCCAATATTGTACAGGATAAATACATATAACATCATAATTATGAAAAAGACAAAAGCCATTATGCTGCTTCTGTTGGCCATGTGCCTTCCGTTTGCAGTGCAGGCTAAAGTGACACACTTGTTGCCTAAGCCACAAAAGATTGAAACTACATCGGGCGCAACGTTCTCGTTGGGACGCGCAGTAACCATCAATGACCCTACAGGTTGCACAGCCTTGCAGAAATTCTTCACCGACAACGGCTGCACCGTAGCTGCAGGCGGCGCACAGGTGACTGTGACACTCGTGGGCAGCATTGAGGGAGCATATGACTATGCCCTTGACGGCTATGAGAACGAGGCCTACACTCTGGAGATTACGGCCGATGCAATAAACATCACAGCAGTGACAAAGACCGGTGTCATCCGTGCGGCACAAACCCTGACACAGCTTGCTGAGGGTTATGACGGTACTCCGGCATTGGAAGCCCTCACAATGACCGACTGGCCTGCATTCAAACTGCGCGGATACATGCACGACGTGGGCCGTTCATTCATCGAGATAGAGACACTGAAAAAGCACATCGACCTGCTTTCACGTTTCAAGGTGAACACATTCCACTGGCACATGACCGAGAACCAGGCATGGCGTTTCGAGGTGAAGGCATTTCCACAGCTCACAAGCAGTGCTTCAATGACACGCTTTGCAGGCAAATACTACACACAGGAGCAGTGTCGCGAGCTGCAGGACTATGCGAAGGAACGCGGTGTGATAGTAATCCCCGAAATTGACATGCCGGGCCACAGCGAAGCATTCGTGCGCGCAATGGGATATGACATGCAGACCGACAACGGCGTTGCAGCACTGAAGACCATCCTCGAGGAGGTTGTAGCAGTGTTCCCCGATGCACCATACATCCACATCGGTGCCGATGAGAAAGATATCACATACAATAATTTCCTTAAGATAATGACCGACAAGGTCCACAGTCTTGGCAAGAAGGTTGTAATGTGGAACCCCATCAGAGGCGTAACCATTACAACAGGCATTGGTGCCGACATGACACAGATGTGGAGTTCAAGCGGCAAGGTAATCAATGGCCTGCCAAACATCGACTGCCGTTACAACTACACCAACCACTTCGACGTGTTTGCCGACCTTGTAGGTATCTACAAGAGCAACATCTACTACGAGCAGAAGGGTAATGCCAACGTAGCGGGTACTATCTCAGCTCCATGGAACGACCGCAAGACTCCAACCGAAGAGGATATCATCATACAGAACAACTTCTATGCAAACGTCATTGCAAGCGCCGAACGTGCATGGATCGGAGGCGGCAAGCAGTACATTGAGAAGGGCGGCACCACCTTGCCCAACAGCGGCGAGGAGTATGAGGAGTTCACCGATTGGGAACGCCGTTTCCTCTTCCACAAGGCAAACTCACTGAAGGACGAGCCTATCGCCTACGTAAAACAGACAAACGTACGCTGGAGAATCACCGAGCCGTTCCCTAATGGCGGTGACATGAATGCCACATTTGCTCCAGAGACCGAAGGCCTGAAAGAGTACTACACCGTGAACGGTACAACATACGGCACAGGCATTGCTACCGGCGCCGGCATCTACCTGCGCCACACATGGGGCAACAACACCGTGCCCACATACTACGGCAGCACAAACTACAGCAACAGCACAGCCTATGCATGGACATACATCTACAGCGACAAGGCACAGACCGTGGGCGCGCAGATAGAGTTCCAAAACTATGGCCGCAGCGAGAAGGATACAGCTCCCGATGCCGGCAAATGGGACCGCAAGGGCTCAAGAATATGGCTCAACGACACCGAGATTCTGCCACCTACATGGGACAACACCGGTGTTGGCATAAACAATGAGGTTGACCTGAAGAACGAGAACTTCACAGCACGCAAGCCACTGCAGGTAACATTGAAAGAGGGATGGAACAAGGTGTTCATAAAGTTGCCATACGTGGGTGCAAGCGGTGTGCGCCTGAACAAGTGGATGTTCACATTCGTGCTCACCGACCTCGAGGGCAAGAATGCCGTTGAAGGCCTGATATACTCTCCAAACCAGAGAATGGACGTGGCTGCCGACCAGTTGGAGGCAACAATTGCCGAGATTAAGAAAGAGGTTGCTGCAAGCACCGGCGACCAGCCAGGGCAATACAGTCCCGAGCTTGCGAACGACCTGAACAGCGTGATTGCCGGGATTGAAGCCACACTGGGCACAACAATGAACGAGGAGGAACGCGCTGCACAACTTGCAACATTGAACGCTGCATTTGCAGCTTTCAAGGCTACACTTGTAACAGCAAAGGTAAACCAGCCAAAGACAAGCGACGACCAGACAAGCTACTACTACACAATGCGCACTCCACAGCGCGACAACCGCTATGCTGCATCAAACGGTGCAAATGCCGAAATGACAGGTAACGCCACCGTCACCGATGCCGCAAAATGGAAGTTCGTGGTGCGCAACGACGGCAAATACAACATTGTAAACAAGAGCAACGGCACATATATCTCGCCTGCAAGCAGCAACAACACAGCTCTGCGCACACAGACAGCAGAACCTGCAGCCGGTTGGGAACTGAAAGAGGCTGCAACACAGGGGCTGTTCATCGTCATAAGTGGCAATGTACAGTTCAACCAGACCCAGAGCGGCCTGGGCTACAAGATTTACAACTGGGGCGATGGTTCGAACACCACCGACACAGGCTGTCAGTATCTCATTGAGGAGGTCGAGACCGTTGAAGGCGAAGGCGGCAGCGGCGAGGTGACTCCTCCTGTTGAGGGAGAGACAGTGCAGGTTGATATCATTGCATCAAAAGGACAATACACAGCCAGCAATTCCAACGGCACATGGCACTCTCGCTGGGAGAGCAACGAAGTTGCGGGGTTTTCATTCGCTGCAAGCGCAAATAACATGAAGACTGTGAACGACTGCATTGCCGGTTACTCGGGACAGTCGGGTTCATCGACTTACACAATCACAGCACCCGAAGGATGGATGGTCACAGGCTTTCAGTTCGGTTATGTGAACACCGATACAGGTACACACACCATCAGCCTCGCCATTGAAGGCAATACATATAAGAGTTCATCTACACTGCAGTCACTGAATGTTACCATATCGGACCCACAGCGCACATTCCAGTTCGTGCAGAGTGGCGAGAACAAGGGTATCACATTCAGCAATTTCATTGTAACAATCGAGAAGGACACAAGAGTCCCCGAAGTGGCACAGGAGATATTCACCACAGCCACATCGGCAGACATACCTTACCGCATCCCCGCCATAGCAATGGCTAAGAACGGCGACCTCATTGCTGTTGCCGACTACCGCCACAGCCGTGCCGACATTGGTATGGCAAGCTATGGCCGCATCGACCTGCACGCACGCATAAGCAAGGACAATGGTGCAAGCTGGAACAGCCGTTTCTCTATCGTTGACGGACAGGGTTCAAGTTCACCTGACTTCATGCACGTTGGTTTCGGCGACCCATGTATCGTTGCCGACCGCGAGAGTAACCGTGTGCTCGTACTCAGCTGCGCCGGTAATGTCTCGTTCCCCAACGGAACACGCAACAACCACCAGAACATCGCACGCTTCTACAGCGAGGACAACGGCGCGACATGGAGTGAGCCTGTCGACATTGCCGATGCAATATATGCAATGTGGGACAACAGCAGCAACCACGGTCCTGTACGCGCAATGTTCATCGGTTCGGGTAAGATTCACCAGAGCCGCTATGTAAAGGTCGGCAACTACTACCGTCTCTACTGTGCCGTGCTGTTGAAGAACGTGAACAGCGTAAACACCAACTTTGTACTCTACAGCGACGACTTCGGCGGCAGTTGGAGTGTTCTTGGCGGTGTGGAGACAGCACCTGTACCAAGTGGCGGTGACGAGCCAAAGGTCGAGGAGTTGCCAAACGGCAACATCGTCATCAGTTCACGCATCAACGGTGGCCGCTATTTCAACATCTTCACATTCACCGACAAGGTGACTGCAACCGGTTCTTGGGGCAACATGGCAACATCGAACAGCAGCAACAATGGCGTGGTAGCGCAGGGCAACAGCTGCAACGGTGAAATCATGATGATTCCCGTTGTACGCAACGAGGACAAGACCGAGATGTGGCTCGCATTGCAGTCACTGCCTTTCGGTAACGGACGTTCAAACGTGGGTATCTACTACAAGGAGCTTGCATCGGGTGCCGACTACAACACTCCTGCAAACTTCGCAAAGAACTGGGATGGCCGTCATCAGGCATCATTCATGGCTTCGGCATACTCAACCATGTGTTTCCAGCAGGATTCAACAATCGCTTTCCTCTACGAGGAGGACACATACGGCATCAATGCCTACGGCGGCTACAACATCATGTACAAGAACTACAGCATTGAGCAGATTACAAACGGCAAATACTCCATTCTCAAAGGTAAAGAGCCCGAAGCGCAGCCCGACCAGCCAAGTGATGCAACGGCAGTTTTGATTGCCAAGGCCAACAATCTGTTGAAGTTGAAAGGCGTGGGCTACCCCACAGCCGGACCACGCGAGACATTGAAGGCCGAAATTGCCAAAGCCGAGGAGAGCCCCACAGAGAGTGCAGGTGCGGCATTGGAGGTTGTATTGGATGCATACCTTGGCAGCAACGACGTGGAGTTGCCGGTTGAGGGCGAGAAGTACACCCTGACAATGGTGGCAAAGAACGGTAACCGTTTCTACCTCAACTACACCGGTAGCGACATTGCTATGGTTGCACGCGGCGATGAGGAGTTGCCCGAGAGTGCACAGTTCCTTTGCACTGAGAATGGTGACGGCACCGTGACACTCACGACCAATGACGGCAAATATCTTGTATATCACTCAAGCTACAACGGTGTGAACTGGTTGCAGGGCAATGGTGACACAGACGGTCTGCAGGAAAACGAGGACGAAATGACAAAGATCACCTTTGCCAAGATGCAGAACGGCAACAACGTATCGGCCGAGAACAACGAGCAGATTTTCGGTCTGTTGACATGGTATGGCAAACGCGGATATGACACAAGCAAGAACGAGAACAGTTATGGCTACATGGTGCTGAAGACCGACGGTAGCAACTACGATGGTGCAGCTGCTCCTTTCTGGAACGACAACTACTCATCGGCATTCCTTATCGAGAAGGTTGCAACACCGGCCGCGCAGTACCGCATCAAATCGGTTTCGCAGAACAAGTACCTTAACATCGAGGCTGTCAACATGAACAACAGCACCGGTCCCAAGGGTTCAGTAGGTATTGCGGAATACGCCGAGGACAACTGTCAGATTTTCACATTTGAGGATGCCGGCGACGACAAGGTGTACATTGTTTCGGTTGATGGCTACTACATCGTTTGCCGCCAGTGGAACATTGATGCAAACAACCAGGGTTCTAAATCTCCATTGGGCATAGAATACAAGAACGATACAGAGTTCTACATAATGAACGGTTCGCAGTACTTCAAGGTAGGCCCAGTTGACGGAAATGCCAACAGCTACTATCCATATTGCGATGCTCCGTTCAGCATGGCAGAGTTGTGGGTCCTTGAGGAGGTTGGCAACACAACAGGCGTAGAAGAGGTGAAAGGTGAAAACGGAAAAGTGAAAACTGTTTTTGACCTTAGCGGTCGCAGACTGAACGAGATTACAGCACCGGGCATCTACATCATTGACGGTAAAAAGGTTTTGGTAAAGTAATACAGTAAAATCAAACTAAATTGAGAAATGTGGGCGACCCAAAAGAAAAACGGGACGCCCACATTTGTCATGAGGTTGAATAAAAAGAGTTGTTTTTAGGCGTGCGAAGCCTGAAAAAGCGGAGTTTACTAAGCGTAAATGAGCATTTTGAGGGCAAGCACAACAACAAAAGAGCCTTTTTAGTCATCCTCATTTTTTATTATAATAAACGTTAAATATTCACTTTAATTAAATAGTACACAAAATCTAATGGTATTTTTGTAGAATAGTAGAAAATTGATTTTACATTTTCCACTACAAGGAGTCTAATAAAGAAAACCATATACCATGAAAAGAGCACTCGCTATACTAGCACTTCTATTTACTGTATTAACGACCACATTTGCACAGAACATTCTTGACAGTATCGCCTACCGTGCCATGCAGGTGGGTCAGGTGATGCAACAGGAACGTGTGTTCCTGCATTTTGACAACACGGCCTACTACCTTGGCGAGACAATGTGGTTCAAGGCGTACGTCTCATTCGGTACCGACA
>JAZQZM010000034.1:0-33503 GCA_045634085.1 Bacteroidaceae bacterium | reverse complement strand
AAAGGATAAGTCTCACCTTCGAATTCGATAGTCTCTTTTGTGTTGCATGTAGACTGCGAAAGGAAGCAGTCGCCATTTGACATGTCCTTGAATACAACCGGACGATAAGCTGCGGGATGAATGTCTTTTTTCATTGTTATTAATATTTTAAAATGTAATTTGCTTGTGTTGAAAACGCTTTTGCCGCTTTCGAGGTGCAAAGGTAGTAATATTTTTTGTTGTGGCAAAATGTTTGCCGCTAAAAGTTTGCAAAAATATATAACGCAACGCCTTGTGCTCTAAAGCGGTCCTTATTCTTATTCAACATACAATACCAGACCCTTGAGATACTCGCCCTCTGGGTGGTAGATGCTTACCGGGTGGTCGGCAGGCTGTGTAAGCTGGTGCAGGATGCGCACGTTGCGTTTTGCCATGGCTGCGGCGGTGAATACTGCTGTGCGGAAATTCTCCTTGCTCACAACCTGTGAACATGAGAAAGTGAAGAGTATTCCGCCCGGCTGAATTTTCTCAATGGCTTTCGCGTTCAGGCGACGGTAACCAATGAGTGCATTGCGCAGGCTGTCGCGGTGCTTTGCGAATGCCGGCGGGTCAAGTATGATGAGGTTGTAGTTGTTGCCCATGCGGTCGAGAAAATCGAAAGCATCCTCGGCGTATGCTGTGTGGCGTGTGTCGCCAGGGAAATTGAGTTCGGCATTGGCATTTGTCAGGTCGATAGCCTTTGATGAACTGTCTACCGAGTGTACAATTTCAGCTCCGCCACGCAATGCGTAGATCGAGAAACCTCCGGTGTAGCAGAACATGTTCAGGAGTTTGCGTCCTTTTGCGTATTTTTCGAGCAAGGCACGGTTCTCGCGCTGGTCGACAAAGAAACCGGTCTTCTGTCCGCGCAGCCAGTCGATGTGGAACTTTAGTCCGTACTCGGTAGAGATACAGCTTGCATTGCCACCCATTATGTAGCCGTTGTCCTTGCTGATGTCGGCCTTATATGGCAGGGTGGTGTCCGATTTGTAGTAAATATTCTTTATTCTCTCGCCAAGGCTTTTCTTTACAGCCTCAGCAATGTCCATGCGGTTTACGTGCATGCCTACGCTGTGTGCCTGCATTACTGCGGTATCGCCGTATATGTCGATGATGAGGCCGGGCAGGTTGTCGCCTTCGCCGTGTACAAGACGGTACGTGTTGTTGTCTTCTCTTGATGAGATTCCGGTACGTTCGCGCAGGTCAAAGGCCGTTGCTATGCGTCTCTCCCAGAACTGCTGGTCAACCGGCTCGTCCTTGAAAGTGAGCACTCTCACAGCAATGCTGCCCACCTGTACGTGTCCGCGCGCAATGAACTGGCGGTCGTTGGTGTATACTGTCACAACATCTCCCTCTTCGGGTTTTCCCTCAATGCGCTGTATGGCTCCCGAGAATATCCATGGATGATAACGGTGGAGTGATTCCTCTTTTCCTCTTTTGAGTATTACGGCTTTTTCCATCATATGCTTATTTTGTCTTTTCTAATCTGTTGTATATCTCAAGGCATGCCCAAGCGTCAGTGGCTGCGTAGAGCTTCTGCTTGTCTGTAAGCACGTCGTTTTCCCAATTCGTGAGCTGCTGGCTCTTTGATATGCGTTGACCGAACACGATTGCGAATATCTTTTGCAGGCTTTTCTCTTCAATACCGTAATTTACAACGTGTTGTTGAAGGTCAAGGAATCCTCCGGCCTTGAACTTGCGTCTGCGGCATAGTGCCTGATAGTCGTCGTGCAGTGAGAGTCCAACCTTGGTTATCTCCTTGTTCTCGAGCAGTGCTATCAGGGAGTCGGGCATTCCGGTGCGGTTCAGTCTGATGAGGAAGCAGGTATCGGCGGTCGATAACTGGATGAGTGAAACTTCGTGCTGCACTCCTTTGCGGAACGAAGGGCGTGTCTCTGTGTCTATTCCCAACAGTCTCTCTCCCGATAGGGCTTTGACGGCCTTGTCGGTCTCCTCTGCTGTGTCAATGGTTATGATTCTGCCTTCGAATGCGACAGTAGGCATTCCGGCGATTTCGCTTTTCTCTATGTTTGCGCTGTAAATGGTCATCTATCCTCCTCTTCCTCTTCGTCAAGCGTGTTGTATTTTATCTCGTGGAGTGCTCTCATTGTGTTCACGAGTGTCTGTCCCCAGTATTGGGCAAAGTGCTCGCTGCACTCGATTATGGCATCGTGCATGGTTTCGTTGATTCCCAGTTTGAAAAGGCAGACGAAATTTTTTACATCCTGGTATATGTCGGCAAGGTCTTCCGAGATGCTTTTTGTTACAGGAGTGTCGCTGTACTTCATCTCTGCGACGAATACGTCGAGATAGCTGTCCTTGTCCGAGAATAGTTCGTACAAGTCCATACGTAGTACCTCATAGCTGTCTTCTGTCACAAAGTCCTCCAATTCGTCATCGCAAACCTTTTCGCCCTCAGGCAGCATCTGTGCTTTAAGGTAGAGTAACGGCAATAGTTTGAGAAGTGTCTCGGTAAACTCTTTTCTCGAATGTTCGTTGCAACGTTCAATGTATGCGCAGTATTCAGCGGCAACAGTCACGAATTCAACGGTGTTGCGCGAAAATACTATGTCTTCCCCCATCTCCATGTCTACACGTTTTTTAATTTGCCGCGAAGTTACAAAAAAATAGCGTAGGAGCACGTCTGTGGTATCCTTTTTTTTATTATCTTCGCGTTTGTAAATTTGCGGTTCATGCGCTGTTGTTGTGGTGCCTGGTCTGTAAGTCTCTATTGGTTAATGAATTGTAAAATACGACGGACAACGATATGGGTAAGAAAAAGAACAAGGATAAGAATAAAGATAAGGACAAGAAGAAGGTTGGTTTCTTTGCAAGGGTGAAAGGCCTGTTTGTGAGAACCAGGGAGTTTTTTGCAGACCGCAGGGTGCAGTTTGTTATGGGTATGCTGCTTGCTGTGTTTGCTGTATTCTTCTGCTTTTCTTATGTGTCGTTCTTTTCGGCAGGTGGCGGTGACCAGAATGTAATGCAGGCAGTCGCGGCCGGCGATTCGGGTGTGAAGGCGTTGAACAGTACCGGTATTGGTGGGGCTGTACTTGCCGAGTATCTTGTGAATGGCTGCTTTGGTCTGGCTTCAATCATGCTGTTCCCGTTGCTCATTCTTTGGGCAATCCATCTGATGCACTTGGTGGAATTCAGGATTGGTCGTTGGACAATAATATTCTCTGTACCTGTAATCTGGTTTTCCATGTTCTTCTCGTTCATCTTGGGTGGAAGGTTCGATTCTTGGCATGTCTCTCCCGGTGGTGCGCACGGTCAGCTGATAACTGATTTTGTAGACCGCATGCTTGGCCCTGTCGGTGTTGTTCTTCTTCTTTTCCTCATTTTTATGTTCTACATGATTTATTTGACGGCAAAGACAATACCTTGGTTGCATAGCAAACTCTCTTCGTTGTGTGTGAGGAAGTCGGATGACAATGAGGAGGGTGAAGTGAATGAAGTGACCGTTGTTGATGGTGATGACGTTGAGGATGTGGAAGATGGTGATGATGGTGATGATGGTGATGATGAGGACGATGAGGACGACGAGGACGATGAAGATGATGAAAATGACGAAGATGATGAGGAGGAAGATGATGAGGATGGTGGTGAAGTTGTTATTGAGCTCGATGGTGGTGAGGGACCTGTGGATGAGGATGTGGTGGAACCCAGCGAAGAGGAACTTGCCAGAATGCTTGACGAAATCAATAAACGTAATATTGAGAACGTGGATGCCGGCGGCGGTGAACTCTCCATGGAGGTTGAGCAGGCCGAGGGTGATGAGGATACCGGTGGCGATATGCATCGCCCGATAAATCCTAAGGATGAACTCAGTTATTATAAGCCGCCTACGATTGACCTTCTTGAAGAGTATGAGCAGGCAGCCCAATCTATTGACCGTAATGAACAGGCTGCCAATGCCAACAGGATTGTCGAGGTGCTCAAGAACTTCGGAATAGATATCAGCTCTATCAAGGCTACTGTGGGTCCTACAATTACTCTCTATGAGATTACCCCGGCTCCGGGTGTGAGAATCTCGAAGATACGTAATCTTGAGGATGATATTGCAATGAGCCTTTCGGCACTCTGTATCCGTATCGTGGCACCTATCCCCGGAAAGGGTACAATCGGTATCGAGGTTCCGAATACGAACAAGCAGATTGTGCCTATGGCTTCTCTGCTCAACAGCCGCAAGTACAAGGAGACTGATATGGCTTTGCCGCTTGCACTCGGAAAGACTATCTCCAATGAAGTGTACATGGTGGATATGGCAAAGATGCCTCACCTGCTTGTGGCCGGTGCTACAGGTATGGGTAAGTCAGTTGGTCTCAACGCAATCATTACTTCACTGCTCTACAAAATGCATCCGGCATACCTCAAGTTCGTTATGGTTGACCCCAAGATGGTGGAACTCAGCCTTTACGGTGTGCTCGAAAAGCACTTCCTTGCTAAACTTGACGGCGAGGATGAACCTATTATCACTGATGTGAACAAGGTAGTGCGTACTTTGAAATCGCTTTGTGTAGAGATGGATAATCGCTATAAATTGTTGCAGCTCGCTTCGGTGCGTTCGGTCAAGGAGTATAACGAAAAATTCCTGAATAAAGAGCTGTTGCCTACAAAGGGACATCGTTTTATGCCTTATATAGTGGTTATTATTGATGAGTATGGCGATTTGATGATGACTGCCGGCCGCGAGGTGGAACAGCCGATAGCCCGCATTGCCCAAAAAGCGCGTGCTGTGGGTATACACATGATTATTGCCACACAGCGTCCTACAACAAATATTATTACCGGTACAATCAAGGCAAACTTCCCTGCCCGCATGGCTTTCCGTGTTATTTCGGCAATTGATTCGCGTACCATACTTGACCGTTCGGGTGCCAATCAGTTGCAGGGTAGGGGTGATATGCTCTTCCTTGCCGGTAATGACCCGGTGCGTGTGCAGTGTGCTCTTGTCGAGACAAAAGAGGTTGAACGTGTGTGTGCACACATTGCCAAACAGCAAGGCTATCAGCAGGCATATATCCTTCCTGAACCCGATGAGGCTTCCGATTTTGGCGGTGGCGGTGGCGGCATGAGTGGTGATATAAGTTCCGACAAACTCGACCCGCTGTTTGCCGAGGCTGCCCGTGCTGTGGTGCTTGCTCAGCATGGTTCAACTTCGCTTATACAGCGCAAGTTCAATGTCGGTTTCAACCGTGCCGGCCGCATTATGGACCAGCTTTGCCAGACGGGTATCGTTGGTGAACAGGAGGGAAGCAAACCCCGTCAGGTGTTATGCGCCGATGAGGCCGACCTTGAATTCCGCTTGAAGAGCCTGCTTCAGTAATAGGACGTACTAAAAGTTATTATGATGAAAAGAATGCTATTGTTTTTTTTGCTTTTGTTGCCGTTTCTTGCGTCGGCGCAGAGTGGTGACGCAGCTGCATTGCTTGACAAGGTGTCGGCCACAATCAAGGCCGATGAGGCTTTGCAGATGGATTACACATATACCATATACGACGATGATGATGCCGTTCTTTATAAGGATAAAGGAACCATGAAACTGTGTGACAGTAAGTATATGCTTGATATGGAGAATATGAAAGTGTGGTGCGATGGCAAGACTCAATGGAGCTATATGAAGGACATTGATGAGGTGTACATTACCGCTGCCGATTCCGAGGAGGCACAGAACCTCTCTCCTTTATATATAATGGAGATGTACAGGGATAACTGTTCTCTTGAAATGACAGAACTAGGTGATGGTGCAGTGCTCGTGACGATGACTATGCTCGATGTTGATGCCGATGTCAACAGGCTTGAACTGTTTGTCAATGCCGGAACATCGCGCCTTACAGGAATGTTCGTATACATGTCTGGGCAGGGTTGTGTCGAGGTTCAACTTGACAACTATGTTCCCGGATGTAAATTCGCCGACAAGGCATATGTGTGTCCTGTTGATCGTTTCCCTACGGCGGAGATTGTTGATATGAGATAAAAATAAATAAAGAGATATATTATGTACAAGACAAAATGTTTGATTATTGGTTCTGGCCCGGCCGGTTACACTGCGGCAATCTATGCTTCGCGTGCCAATCTTTCGCCAGTCCTTGTTGAGGGTATGCAGCCCGGTGGTCAGTTGACACAGACAACTGTAGTAGAAAACTTTCCAGGTTTCCCTCATGGCATTACGGGGCCCGAGTTGATGGATAATATGCGCAAGCAGGCAATCAATGTAGGTGCCGAAATCTGCTCGGGTAGTGTCGTGGATGTTGATTTTGAGGAACTGCCATACAAGGTGACTCTTGATGACGGTAAGGTGTACGAGGCCGAGACTGTGATTGTAGCTACAGGTGCGGCAGCCAAATATCTTGGCATTCCAGATGAAATCAAGTATCAGGGAATGGGTGTGAGTGCATGTGCTACGTGTGACGGTTACTTCTATCGCAAGAAAATTGTTGCAGTAGTCGGCGGCGGTGATACAGCATGTGAAGAGGCTAACTATCTTGCTTCTCTTGCTGCTAAGGTGTATCTCATTGTGCGCAAGCCATATCTGCGTGCTTCCAAGGCCATGCAGGACCGAACCCTTGCCAATCCAAAGATTGAAGTTCTCTTTGAACATAATACCGAGGGCCTCTTTGGTGAGAACGGCGTCGAGGGTGCTCATCTTGTTGCGCGTAAGGGCGAGGCCGATGAAAAACACTACGATATTGCCATCGACGGTTTCTTCCTTGCTATCGGTCACAAGCCTAACAGTGATGTATTCAAGAAATATCTCAAGACTGATGAGACCGGCTACTTTGTATCGGCCGATGCCAGTGGCGTGAAGACACTCGTTCCAGGCGTGTTTGTTGCAGGTGATGTTGCCGATCCTCATTACCGTCAGGCCATCAATGCTGCTGCCAGCGGCTGTCGTGCGGCTATGGAAGCAGAACGCTACCTCTCAAACAAGGCCTAAGAAGACGATGAAGGCCCAAAAGGTGTAAAGGCTAAAAGGATAAATGCCTTTTTGCCCTTTTAGCCCTTGTAGTGCTAGTATTATAATTTATGCAAAGATTTTGGCATAAAAGTTTCGCTATGTTGGGAATATTGCCTATCTTTGCACCCGATTTAGTCCGTAGGGGTTGAATAAGACGTGCTCACGAAGAGGACGCACCTCGCGGAATTCACAATAAAAGCGATAAATTAAATGTACGCAATTGTTGAGATTAATGGACAGCAGTTCAAGGCTGAGGCTGGTAAGAAGCTGTTCGTGCACCACATCAAAGGTGCTCAGAATGACACAACAGTGGAGTTTGACCGCGTGTTGTTGTTGGATAAGGAAGGTGCTGTAACAGTAGGTGCTCCTACAGTAGAAGGCGCTAAGGTAGTTTGCTATATCGGCAATGTACGTGAGCAGAAGATTGTTCGCAAGTCTAAGGACGGTAAGAACATCGTTACTACACGTGAGACCAATCCTGCATTGGTTAAGGGTGACAAGGTGCTCGTGTTCCACAAGCGTCGTCGTAAGGGCTACCGCAAGCTGAACGGTCACCGTCAGCAGTTTACAGAGTTAGTAGTAAAAGAAATTATCGGTTAATCTTTAAAGTTTTAGTATTATGGCACATAAGAAAGGTGTTGGTAGTTCAAAGAACGGCCGTGAGTCAGCAAGCCAGAGACTTGGTGTTAAGATCTGGGGTGGCCAGGCATGTAAAGCCGGTAATATCATCGTACGTCAGCGTGGTACAGTTCACAATCCCGGTGCAAACATCGGTATGGGTAGCGACCACACTTTGTATGCTTTGGTTGACGGCGTTGTAACTTTCAAGCGTGGCAAGAACGACAAGAGCTACGTTTCTGTTACTCCGTTTGCTGAGAAGAACTAATAATTCTTATCAAACAAATCCATAAGGCAATTCCCCAAGGGAGTTGCCTTTTTTATGCATATACAAGAGGCTGAATGTCGCATGTGTCATATCCTTTAGTGGGGTATTGGTGGCATTTGTCTTGTAAAATTCTAATTTTTTTGCTATTTTGTTATTTGAAAATAAAAAATAGTTGTATTTTTGTAATTATCCCGTTGGTTCAAGCCTGTTTGTGCCTCCGTGGGATATTCTTTCATGAGTAATAATTAAAAATATAAATATCATGTTAACACTTAAACAGATAAGCCAAGAGACCGATAAGGTTCTCAAAGGACTGGAGAAGAAGCATTTCAAGAATGCCAACGAAACAATAGAGAAGGTGCTTGAACTTGACAAGGCACGCCGTGCTGCACAGCAGGAACTTGATAATGTTCTCGCACAGAACAAGCAGCTTGCTGCAAAGATAGGCCAGCTCATGAAAGCCGGTGCTGCCGATGAGGCAAATGCAGTTAAGGAAGAGGTGGCGAGCCTAAAGACAAAGGCTGCCGAACTGCAGACAAAGATGGACGCTGCTGCCGACGAACTGCAGCAGGTGCTTTATACAATCCCCAATATCCCTTATGATGAAGTGCCCGAGGGTGCTGCAGCCGAGGATAATGTTGTAGAGAAGACCGGTGGCATGGAGACTGTTCTTCCCGAGAATGCCTTGCCTCACTGGGAACTTGCAAAGAAGTATGACCTCATTGATTTTGACCTCGGTGTAAAGATTACGGGTGCAGGTTTCCCTGTCTACAAGGGTAAGGGTGCCCAGTTGCAGCGCGCACTCATCAATTTCTTCCTCGATGAGGCTCGCAAGGCTGGTTATGTTGAGATTATGCCTCCTACTGTAGTGAATGCAGCGTCAGGTTACGGTACAGGTCAGCTCCCCGATAAGGAGGGTCAGATGTATCACTGCGGCCTTGATGATTTGTATCTCATCCCTACAGCAGAGGTGCCTGTAACAAATATCTATCGCGATGTAATTCTCGACGAGAAGCAACTCCCAATCAAGAACTGTGCTTACACGCAGTGTTTCCGTCGCGAGGCCGGTTCATACGGTAAGGACGTGCGCGGTCTTAATCGTCTGCATGAGTTCTCAAAGGTCGAGATTGTACGCATTGATACACCTGAGCACAGCAAGGAGTCACACAAGGAGATGCTTGAGCATGTAGAGGGTCTTTTGCAGAAACTTGAACTCCCATACCGCATTCTCCGTCTCTGTGGTGGTGACATGAGCTTCACTGCTGCTCTCTGCTTCGACTTCGAGGTTTACTCTGAGGCTCAGCAGCGTTGGCTTGAGGTATCTTCAGTCTCTAATTTCGACAGCTATCAGGCAAACCGTTTGAAGTGCCGTTACCGCAATGCCGACAAGAAGACCGAACTCTGTCACACCCTCAACGGTTCTGCACTTGCACTCCCACGTATTGTGGCAGCACTTCTTGAGAATAACCAGACCCCCGAGGGTATACGTATTCCAAAGGCGTTGGTGCCATACTGCGGTTTCGAAATCATTGATTAACTAAAAAGGCATCTTCTGTGTTACGCTTGATTTTGTAAACAGTCATTTAGGTTTACTAAACTCCTGTTTCCAAAATCTTCACAAGCCTTGAATTTGCACTTTTTATTTAATCAATTGGAGAATAAAGGTGATAACAGTGTTACGCTGTAATGCTTTAGAATAAAACAACAGGGGCGGGTAACCCCGCCTCTGTGCCATTCAAATAGTCCAAAACAAATATTATGTACAGGATAGTATCGAAAGAGCAGTTTTCGGAAAAGGTTTTCCGTCTGCGCGTAGAGGCTCCGCTTATTGCAAAGGCATACAGAGCCGGAAACTTTGTTATTGTAAGAGTAGGCGAGAAGGGTGAACGCATTCCTTTGACAATTGCCCATGCCGATACCGAGAAGGGTATCATCACTCTTGTAATCCAGAAGGTGGGCTTGAGCTCAAGCCGTCTGTGCGACTTGAACGAAGGCGATTGCATCACCGATGTTGTCGGTCCTCTCGGTCAGGCTACTCACATAGAGAATTTCGGTACAGTCGTATGTGCCGGCGGTGGTGTGGGTGTTGCGCCGATGTTGCCAATTGCTGCAGCACTCAAAAAGGCCGGTAACCGTGTCATCTCGGTACTGGCAGGCCGTTCAAAGGATTTGATTATCCTTGAGAAAGAGGTTCGTGAGGTATCCGATGAGGTCATCATCATGACCGATGACGGTTCTTATGGCGACAAGGGTCTTGTTACCGAGGGTATTGAACGTGTAATCAAGCGCGAGAAGGTTGACCACTGCGTGGCAATCGGTCCTGCAATAATGATGAAGTTTGTATGCAAGCTCACAAAGCAGTATGAGATTCCTACGGTTGTGTCGTTGAACACCATTATGGTGGATGGTACAGGTATGTGCGGTGCTTGCCGTGTGACTGTCGGCGGAAAGACAAAATTCGTTTGTGTCGATGGTCCTGAGTTTGACGGACATGAGGTGGATTTCGACGGTATGATGCAGCGTCTTGGTTCTTTCAAGGCACAGGAGACACAGGAAATAGAAAAGTTGAACAAGGCAGGGGAGTGTTCGAGTGAGTGCGATGAACTCACAAACCGCGATGCGGCTTGGCGTGTTGAGCTCCGTAACAAGATGAAACCAAAGGAACGCACAGCTATCGAACGTCAGCCTATGCCCGAACTGGAACCTGCATACCGTGCAACAAAACTGCGCGAGGAGGTGAATACCGGCTTTACAAAAGAGATGGCGCTTGTTGAGGCACAGCGTTGTCTTGACTGCCCCAAGCCTGCCTGTATGGAGGGTTGCCCAGTAAGCATCAACATCCCTTCATTTGTCAAGAATATCGAACGTGGCGAGTTTGTAAAGGCTGCCCAGGTGCTTAAGATGACAAGTTCATTGCCTGCCGTGTGTGGCCGTGTTTGTCCGCAGGAGAAGCAGTGCGAGAGCCAGTGTATACATCTTAAGATGGGGCACAAGGCTGTTGCTATTGGTTCGCTTGAACGTTTTGCTGCCGATTATGCACGCGAGAGTGGTGAGATGCCTGCTCCACAGGTGGCGGCATCAAACGGTATCAAGATTGCTGTAGTCGGTTCAGGCCCTGCCGGTCTTTCATTCGCAGGCGATATGGCAAAGTTGGGCTATGCAGTAACCGTATACGAGGCGTTGCATGAAATTGGTGGTGTGCTCAAGTATGGTATTCCTGAGTTCCGTTTGCCTAATGCAATCGTTGAACATGAGATTGAGAACCTGCGCGCAATGGGCGTCGAGTTCATCAAGGATTGCGTTGTGGGCAAGACTATCTCTATTGCGCAGTTGCAGGACGAGGGCTTCAAGGGTGTCTTTGTGGCATCTGGTGCCGGCTTGCCTAACTTTATGAACATTCCGGGTGAGAACTCCAACAATATCATGTCGTCGAACGAGTATCTTACACGTGTCAACCTCATGGATGCATCTAACCCAGAGACCGATACTCCAATCTGTATGGGCAAGCGCGTCGCAGTCATCGGTGGCGGTAACACAGCTATGGACTCTGTGCGTACAGCGCTTCGTTTGGGCGCCGAACGTGCTATGATTATCTATCGTCGTAGCGAGGCCGAGATGCCTGCACGTCTTGAGGAGGTAAAGCATGCGAAGGAGGAGGGTGTTGAGTTCCTTACTCTGCATAACCCAATAGAGTACATTGCCGATGAGAAGGGATGCGTGAAGCAGATTGTGCTGCAGAAGATGGAACTTGGCGAACCTGATGCTTCTGGCCGTCGTTCACCGGTTCCTGTAGATGGTGCTATTGAGACAATTGATATTGATGTGGCTGTGGTTGCTGTCGGTGTTTCTCCGAACCCGCTTGTTCCTACATCTGTCGATGGTCTTGAACTCGGTCGCAAGAACACAATTGCTGTCAATGACAACATGCAGTCATCAATTCCGTTCATATATGCCGGAGGTGATATCGTACGCGGTGGTGCAACCGTAATCCTTGCTATGGGTGATGGACGTCGTGCAGCAGCTGCAATGCATGAGTATTTGAGCAAGTAATGCTTATACTACATAAACGAACCGCCAGCAAGCATGCTTGCAGGGGGTTCGTTTATGTAGTGTGTAGATAAGTCTATTGCTCAAGTCTTTTAAGTGTGTCGGTTGCGAGTACGGTATTTATTGAGTCGGAATATGCCTGTTGCAATCCGTAGAATCGTTCCCAATTCCGCTTTACCTTGTTTACGAACGAGAGTGTCTGTCTCCAGTCCTTGAACTCCCCGTTACGGCAGATGCTGTCGTTGTAATATTCGGGTAGGCTTTTCTTTATCAGGAAAGAGTCAACATTGCCCTTCCACACATGCCTGTTGTATCCGTGTTTTCTGGCAAGGCGCATGGCGTCCCTTATATGTCCGTATCCGGCATTGTATGATGCAAGTACAAAATTTATGCGTTCGTCGCAGTTCTTAACACCGCGGAACATGTAGAATAGTGATTTTATATATCTTGCCGACGCATGGATGTTATGTCTGTTGTCGGTGTAGAGTGAGTCGGGCACTTCAAGTTCCTTGAGTGTCCTTGGCATCATCTGCATTACACCGCGTGCTCCGGCATGCGATACGGCTGTACTGTCAAAACGCGATTCGGTATATGCCACTGCTGCAATAAGCATCCAGTCCAGGCCAATGCTGTCGGCTGCCTCGCGGAAATGTTTGTCAAAATGCGACAAATGTACGTGGGGCGACAGGTATACGTATTCAGGCTCTTTCGGTTCTGCAGCCGGCGGTGTCTCTGTTTCCTTTAAGACATTGGTGATAATCCCATAGCCGGTTATGAACGTGATGAGTACCGCTAATGGCAAAAGGTATTGATATCGTCTGTCCATGAGATCACTTGAGAAAGTATCTTATTGACATCTGCAGTGCCTGTATGGCCTTTACATTATTTCCTCCTTGCGGTATTATTATGTCGGCAAACTTCTTTGTGGGTTCAATGAACTCCCAGTGCATGGCCTTGACTATGCGTTCGTAACGTGAGATTACTGTCTCTGGCGTGCGTCCGCGTTCGATGATGTCGCGGCGTATCAGGCGTATCAGGCGGTCGTCGGCATCGGCATCGACAAAGATCTTCAGGTCCATGAGCTCGCGCAGTTCAGGGCTTACAAGCGCCATGATGCCTTCCACAATTATTACCTCTTTAGGCTCAATGTGTACCACCTCGGGCTGGCGTGTGCATGTGAGGTAAGAATATGTTGGCTGTTCAATGGCTTTCCCCTCGCGAAGCATTGTTATCTGCTCCACAAGCAAGTCCCAGTCAAAAGCATCGGGGTGGTCAAAGTTGATGAACTGGCGTTCCTCAACAGGGACATGGCTGCTGTCCTTGTAATACGAATCCTGCGGAATAACCGCAACAGACCCTTCTGGCAATGAATTTACAATCTCTTTGACTACTGTCGATTTACCCGATGCGGTTCCTCCCGCGATACCTATTATATACATGCTGTCTTGTTTTATATTTGCGTACAATGACAAATATAGCAACAAACGAGTGAAATAATATCAAGCTCGCTTGAATATTTTTTGCAACGAGTGCAGGCTATATTGGAGCTTTAGCTCAAATATACGGATAAAGAAGGAAATAATATCAAGCTTGTTTGAATATTTTTTTGCAACGAGTGCAGGCTATATTGGAGCTTTAGCTCAAATATACGGATAAAGAAGGAAATAATATCAAGCTTGCTTGAATATTTTTTTGCAACGAGTGCAAGTATATTTGAGGCTGCGCCTCAAATACGCAGATATGGCTAGTGAGAAATAGTGTCGTCATTGATGAACTCGACCGATGTAAGGCCATTGGTTTTGCCTACGAGATATCGTGTATCGTTATTCTCGGGTTCGCCTTGGCGAGTAAAGCAGTCCATATACAGTTCTCTTCCTTTCTCTATTTGCAGGCAGCGGAATGTATCTCCAGGTCTTATGCTTGCATTCTCTGTTCTTTTCGCAACAAAACGGTAATCGCCAAGGTATTCAATGTCGCATACTCTGTCGGGATTCCATTTGAGCCTTAACATGATGCCGGGGCTTAACTCTTTACAGTCGATTATGTTTTTCCCTTTGAACAGTTCGGAGTGCTTTGGGTGGTTGCTCTCCAGCTTTGTGCAGAAGTCTTCCCAACTTTCGGCATCAACGTAACGGGCCAATACATTCAGTATGCTTTCAGAAACATTTTTGGCATTGCGTGTTGAGTATCCCCAAAGACGTTCAAGTGTGCTTATAGAGACATGTTCCGTGCACTTATCTTCAATAAGTGTCTCAAGTTTGGCAAGTCTGTCATGTCCGTTTATCTTGCCAATGCGCTTTTCAATCTCTACACGTAGCGCGTTTATTTGTGGGGAGTTTATCTCTACTTTCATATTTGGGTTTGTTATTTTGTTGCATTTACAAAATTAGTGCTTATATTTGAAAATAGAAATTCAATTATTCCTGTTGTTTGTCAAATTATGCCCGAAAGCGAAATTTTGAAGCGCGTTAGTGAGGAAATCGATTATTTTCATGGTTACTCTGTGCCCGAGGTTTATATAACAACATCGTCGGCAGTGCTTTATCGCGTTCGCAAGGCAGGCAAGTTCTTCATAATCAAGACAGCTAAGGATAAAACCGGCCAATCACAGGCAAGGTTGAGACGTGAGTATGAAATGTCGCTTGGCAAATCGCATCCCAACATAATAAGTATTTTTACGTTTGAGGCCGATACTGTAGTAGGGCCAGGCATAGTTATGGAATATGTCGATGGGCGTACACTTAAGGACTTTATTGCTGAGAATCCATCACAAGACATGCGTGAACGTGTCTTTATGCAATTGTTGGATGCTGTTGCATATATGCACCGCAGTGGAGTGGTGCACAATGATATAAAGCCGGAGAATATTCTTGTTACCCGTGCCGATAATGATGTGCGACTGATTGACTTTGGTCTCGCTGATAACGATGCCCATTATCTTGCCCGTGTACTCGGGTGTACTCCGGAGTATGCTTCTCCCGAACTGCTCTTGCAACAGGATGATATCGATGCACGTAGTGACATATACTCGTTAGGCCTGGTATTGCGCGATATTTTCGGCAAACGTCATTCGCGCATTGTTGCGCGTTGTTTTCAGTTCGATAGGGAAAAACGTTATGCCAATATAGATGATTTGCGCCGTGCTTTCAGTAGACCGTACCGTGCTATAAAGATATTTGTGACATTGGGGGTTGTAGTGGCGCTGATGCTTCCTTTGTCATACTATGCTTTTACTGCTGTCGAGGCAGAACGGAAGGCTGCAGAATGTGATGCAATGATAGCACGGATTGAAGAGGACATGACAGTCATGTATGAAGCTGCAGCCGATTCGGTTTCTCGGGTTCCTTATTATGAGTTTGCTGTGAATCACATATTGTCGTTCTATAGTGTTGCAGGGGAGTATCAAATGGCAAATGTCGTTTCGGTTACTGATTCCCGGTTCAGTTCGGCACTCTCTTCGGCGTATATGAAGAAATTTGGTGTCTGTGTCGAAAAACTATGGCAAACTACCGGTGAACTGCCTTCGTTCCATAAATGCGATTTGTCTGTAGCAGCAATTCTTCATTATGACAGCCTTGTCTCGAATGGTTTGCCTTTTGTGCCTTATGAATAAGGAGATGCAAACCAGTTGAATTCTAATAAGCTGTTTATTTCTGCCCTTTGCGTAATTCTCTTGCACGGGCAGCTCTATGTTTTTGTTTTATTTTATCCGATTGGGTATTAACAAGTGTTAACAAATTAGGGGGTAAATGTTAAAAAGTGTGTATCTTTGTGCCGTTTCACTAATTTGCAAAATCAGGATTCTGATAATTTGCAATATTGTTGTTAACTGACAAAAAACTGACAAGAATAATAGCATTGTAGTTTCTTATATTTGCATTAGAATTAAGAAAAGTTAGATAATAGATACATTTTTTATAAAAAAAGTAACAGACTCCTTTGTGTTTTATAATAATTTCAATAAGTTTGCATTATTGAATCATTAATAAAACACGCGAGTGTTTGACATTCTCGCTGATGAACCTAGGAAATTCATTAACGGAAAGAGAATTCAAACCCTATCGCAAGGTATTCTGCATACATATATGTAATGTATATGTTATGTATGATATCCTATTGGCGTAGGCTGTTGCTTTTCTCTTTTTCAGGGTTTTCCTAGGACCTATCAGCGGAGATTAAGCAATTAGTCTGCGCTTCTTTTTTTACCCCAAAGCGTAGGATGACATTGCTGCAACTTGTGATTGTTGGATATTATTGGATAATTTTAAAATACTACAAGTTTATGGCAAGTAAAGTAAGAGTTTACGGTAAGGCACAGAACCGTACAGTGTTGGGTATTATGCACGCATACATGAAAATGTATCCACATGCTACTTTGGAGGATTTGCGTAAGGCTTTCCCAAATGAAGTAAACCCAAACAGTGGCAGTGATGAAATTTTTGTTTATGCCGATGAGTTGAGCCCTTCCGTTAAATGGAATAACTATTTCAAGGCTAATAATGAAGTGCTTACAACTGGTGACGGTCGCAAGGTGGCTGTTGTGATGATGTGGACAAAACCGAATTTTGAACGTGTCGTGGAGCATGCTAAGTTGTATGATATTGAGGTCGCACAGTTTGAGGAGGCTGATAAGGGTGGCAAGAGAGGTGAATTCCGTCTTGAGTACCTTAACGGCTATGTTCCACCAGTGCCAGAGAAGAAAAAGTCGCTTCTTTGGTTGTGGATTCTGTTGCTGTTGTTGCTCCTTGGTGCAGTTGCATTCTTTGCATTCCGCAAACCTGAAGTAGTTGAAGTTGAGAAGACCGTTGAGGTTGAAAAGATAGTCGAGGTAGAGAAGGTGGTTTATGTTGACCGCATTGACGAAATCGAGAAGAACTTCAACGCTGCGACATTCATTGCCGGCAAGGCCGATCTCTCAGACGATGCGAAGTTCGTTCTTCATGATTTGGCAAAGGAGATGCAGAAGTTCCCCGATGTAAAGTTGCGAATCGTTGGTCACACATCGCCTGAGGGTGATCCTGCATTCAATCAGAAACTTTCTCAGGACCGTGCACAGGCTGCTGTTGATTTCTTGGTTAGCCGTGGTATTGATGCAAGCCGCCTTGAGGCAGAGGGTAAGGGCTCAAGCGAACTTATCGATGAGAACAACCCAGAGGCTAATCGTCGCACTGAATTCATTGTTCTTGATTAATATTTTTTTTAAATCAGAATATTATGGCAGTAAAGAAAACAACAGTCAAGAAGACCAAGGATGGTAAAGTTGACAAGCGTACAAAAGAGGGTAAGGCTATTGCTGAACGCATGGCAAAGGCTCGCGCCGAGAAGAATAGCCTCAAGAACAGAATCTTAAGATTGTTTAAATAAACAGTAAGAATATGCATACAGAAATTAAACATATAGCAGCATTGGTGGCAACATCAATCTGGGCCGATGGAGAATATGATGCGGCAGAGAAAATAGTGGTACAGGAAATTTCCGATGCTTTTGAACTGAATGCCGAGGAATTTTCGGCGGCTGTGGAGGCAGAACTAGCAACTGTTGAACCGATGAACGAGGAGGAGGTCAATGCCTACATCCTTGAGCATTCGGCCGAGGTTGATGAGGAAGAGGCTGAAATGTTGCTCCAGGCAGTTTTGCAGGTTGTGATTGTTGATGGTGTTCTTGGCGAGGAAGAAGTTGAGAATGTGCTGTCAATTGGCTCGGCACTCGGTATCAACGAATCACGTGTGGTGCTTATGCTTGCCGACCTTGTAAAGGATGAACCTGAACTCGAGGTAGAACTTTAATGATTCTTATATTCCAGGAATGGAGTTCTGTTCCTGGAATACTGATATTTTAATGAAACGAGACAATATATTTATTAACCATTTAAAAATTTATAACTATGGCAGAATTTAAATTGGACGGCCGCATGAAGGTTAAGTCTTTGAAGGAGAACTTCAAGAAGTGTTTTGGCGCATCATTGCGCGTTTACAAGAGTGAGAGCTGCAAGGGTGCTTTTGCTGATGAGAACGCTACACTTGCTTCTATCCGTGCTGAGGGTAAGAAGGGTGGCGAGCTCACAGTAGGTGGTAACCTCAAGGTTGGTAACTTCGAGAAGAAGATTGCTGAGCTCTATGGTATCGGTGTTCAGGTAGCTAACGCTGACGACAGCAAGCTCGCTGACAACGATATCACTCTCGTTGCTGCTGGTAAGTAAATTGATGCTGCATTTTAGGTATATGGGGCTTGGTTGCCCCATATATCACGAATTTTAAATGATGAATATTATAAAGAAAATTAAAGGACTCTTTTTGAATGAGAGTCTGATACTGTGTATTATTGTTGTCAATGCACTCATGCTGTTTCTGCAAGAGAGTGGCATACAGAACAACATAATCAATACTGTGGATATTTGTTGCACTGTAATCTTCTTTATTGAGATGATTGTGAAGCATCAGGTCTATGGTTTCAAAAAATATTGGGGTAGTGCGTGGAATAGATTAGACGGTATATTGGTGATTCTTTCAATTCCGTCGTTGCTGGCGCTGCTAATCCCTAATCTTGCTATGAATCTCTCGTTCCTCTTGATATTGAGAGTGTTGCGAGTCTTCAGATTCTTTAGGTTGGTTCATGTGTTCCCAGGATTTACCAAACTGATAAATAGCTTTATGCAGGCTTTGAAGCACTCATATGCTGTATTTGTCGGTATGCTAATAATGATAATAATATTTGCCATGATTGGCTGTGCTCTATTTAAGGATGTCGCACCGGAATATTTTTCTACACCATTAGAAGCAATATACTCTACATTCCGAATATTTACAGGTGAAGGATGGAACGAGATTCCAGACACAGTCGCTGTAGAAGTTGGTGAGACATGGGCGTATGTTGTCAAACTTTATTTCAGTTTGCTGTTGATTTTAGGTTGTATCATAGGTATGTCGCTTCTCAACTCGGTTTTCGTTGATGCCATGGTAGCCGATAATGAAGATGACATACGAGAGAAACTCGACTCGATTGAAGCGACCCTTGATGAGATTAAAGAACAGTTGGCAAAAAAACAGTAACAGGTACATTTAATACCATAGTAGTTATGAGTAAAGAATATTACAGAAAGAAAATCATTGACCTGCGTGCGTCAATGGCAAAAGAGAAAGAGGCCAAGAAACGTGATAACGAGAATTATGCCCGCTGGATAAAAGGGGCAACTTCGCCATCGAGCAAGGCAAGTTACCGTAAAAGCAAGATTGACGCGGCTGCAAGGCATGACCGTCAGATTGAGTACCTCAAACGCCAGATTGAGAGTGCCAAGGATAGCTTGAAGCGTTGTAGATAAATGATTGCAATATGAAAATTCCGGGAGTTTCATTCTCGATGAAGAGAGCATTGGGAATAACCAAACTGAAGACAAAGATTGCCAAGAAAACAGGTTTGCCCACAACGCGATTGGGACTTGAACGTAAGATTGGCGATGCCGTATTGACGGCTGTGTTCGGCAAGAGAAAATGATACATCAGAAAAACGTATCGCAAAACACTTTGAATCAGTTCTCACGCCAAAGCGACAGCTCTTTATGTGATAATCTGCGCATGGCTAAAGATAAAAAGTATTTATAACTAACCAAATATCTAATACTATGGCAACAACAGCAAAAACTGCTGCAAAGAAGACCACGACAGCTAAACCCGCCACACCCCCCAAGGATGTGTTGTCTGCATTGAAAAAGATATATGATATAGTTGAAAAAGAGGGCGATTTGTATGTTGTGAAATTAGATAAGAAATGAGGCTTTGTTGACAAGAATGGCAAAGTCCTGATTTCTCCCCGTTTTGATGGTATAGAAACTCATTTTACCGAGGGTGCAATGACAACCTGGGATTATGGTAAAGGTGTTGGTTTTGTAAATGACAAGGGTAAGGAAATTGCAAAGCCTGTTTACAAAAGCAGTAGGGCTTTCAAGGATGGCATGGCCGCAGTCTTTGATGGCAAAAAATGGGGATTCATTGACAAGAGTGGCAAAGTTGCTGTCCCTTTGAAGTATGATGAGGTTGAAAACTTCAAGGGTGACAAGGCTAAGGTTAAACTTGGCAGCAAGGAGATTTATGTAGACAAGAAGGGGAAAGTTGTAGATGATACCAAAAAGACAACGCCAAAATCTCCTGCTGTAAAGGCGGTGACTACAGCTAAGCCTGCTGCAAAGAAGGCGACAACAGCTAAACCCGCCACACCTCCCAAGGATGTGTTGTCTGCATTGAAAAAGACATATGACATAGTTGAAAAAGAGGGCGATTTGTATGTCGTGAAATTGGATAAGAAATGGGGCTTTGTTGACAAGAATGGCAAAGTCTTGATTTCTCCCCGTTTTGATGGTATAGAAACTCATTTTACCGAGGGTGCAATGACAACCTGGGATTATGGTAAAGGTGTAGGTTTTGTAAATGACAAGGGTAAGGAAATTGTAAAGCCTGTTTACAAAAGCAGTCGGGCTTTCAAAGATGGCATGGCCGCAGTCTTTGATGGCAAAAAATGGGGATTCATTGACAAGAGTGGCAAAGTTGCTGTCCCTTTGAAGTATGATGAGGTTGAAAACTTCAAGGGTGACAAGGCTAAGGTTAAACTTGGCGGTAAGGAGATTTATGTAGACAAGAAAGGTAAGGCGGTGAAATGAAAAATGATACATAAGAAAACGTATCGCAAAGCATTTTGAATCAGTTCTCACGCCAAAGCGACAGTTCTCTATGTAATACTCACAAGGCTAAAGATAATTCTCGTATTTATAACTAACTAAATATCTAATACAATGGCAACAACTGCAAAGAAACCGGCAGCAAAGCCCGCTGCAAAGAAGACAACGACAGCGAAGCCTGCAGCAAAGAAGACAACAGTTGCTAAACCTGCAGCAAAGAAGACAACGACAGCTGCCAAGCCTGCAGCAAAACCAGCGGCAAAGAGTACTGACATTTCTGTAACAGGTAATAAGAAAATTGAAACATTAAAAAAAGAGTTTAACCAAAAGTTCCCTTATTTGTCAATACGAATATGTTATCCTGCTGCAAAAAAAGATTTTGACCGTCTAGGAATATGTTATGAGGTTCAGAATTATAAAACCATTGCTGATGTTCGTTGGGTTGATTCGAAAGGCGATGTATCAATTGCTGGCAATAAGAAGATTAAAACTCTTGAAAAAGAGTTTGAGGACTTGTTGGGCCTTTTTGTGAAAGTGTGTTATCGTGAAACAGTTGATTGTAGTTATCCTGTTTATGGCAGTAGTCTTGAATATACGCTTGCGTCATATAATGCCTTGTGTGAAAAACGTGGGTGTATAAAAGGTGCATGGAAATAATTTATTTTTACTTCCATTAGTGTTCCATAAAAATTTTATTCGAGATATTTTAGAAATATTCAGCGTTGTAACTTATTGATACTAAATAGTGATATATGCTCTTGAAAATAGTATTTAAAAATTAAAATTTCAAATCTGTTTACTCTAAATCTTGTTATAAGCAATTATTTATCAACGATTTACATAGGCGGTGGATGATTTTAATGGGACAGCAGTGTTTTACTTCAATAAATATAACTAACACAGATACAGAATTATGGCAACAACAGCAAAGAAGACAACAGCTGCTAAACCTGCAGCAAAGAAGACAACGACAGCGAAGCCTGCAGCAAAGAAGACAACGACAAGTGCAAAACCTGCTGCAAAGAAGACAACGACAACAGCAAAACCAGCTGTAAAGTCTACAGAGATTTCAGTAACAGGCAACAAGAAAATAGATACTCTGCGCAAGGAGTTTAATAAGAAATTCCCTTATTTGCGTTTGGGAATATATTACAGTTATGCGCGTCAACAGGTTGCGAAAGGTGAAAGAATTACTCCTATTGATGGTGCAAAGACCCTTGCATCGGTTCGCCGTGCCGATTCCGGTGGTGATATCTCAATCTCCGGCAACAAGAAAATCAAGTCTTTGGAAAAGGAATTTGATACAGTATTCGGATTGTATTGCCAGGTTTGCTTTACCGAAGGTGATGGTCACAGATACTACACATCGGGCAGTAATGATGAGAAGACTCTTGCCGCATTCAATGCTGAATGTGAAAAGAACGGTTGCAAGAAGGGTGAGTGGAAATAATGTCTATTCTGTGAGAATAGCTGTTTATTAAGTGACAAAAATGTGTGTTGGCTGTGAATTTTTTATAATTTTGCATAAATGGATATTAAACTTCCGTTAAAATAGATTGTGCAATGCGTGTTCTATTGACCGGTTTTGAACCGTTTGGTAATTATAAAGAAAACTCATCGTGGGCGGTAGCCGAAAAGGTTGCCGCCTGCGGCGTAAATAATGCCGAGGTCATGGCATGTTGTTTGCCTGTGAGCTTTGCACGTGTGGGCGCAGCATTGCGCAGGGCTGTAGATGAGTACCGCCCCGATGCTGTTGCAATGCTTGGACAGTCGGCTGGTATTGATTACATAAAACTGGAACGTATTGCGATAAACATGATGGATTCAGTTTCGTCCGACAATGACGGATATATTCCCGAAGAGGAACCTATCTGTACGGGTGGTGATGCAGCCCTGTTTACAAATGTGGACATAAAGGAACTGCGTACTATTCTTGAGGATTCGGGCATTGCTGCAAAGGTTTCAAACAGTGCGGGCCTTTATGTGTGCAACCGGCTCTATTACGAGGCATTGACTATCTGTAAGGGGGCTCCGGGAATGAAGGCGCTGTTTGTCCACGTGCCGTTCTATGAAGGGCAGTCGGCAACGGAGGGAAAATCAGCTATGCCACTTGATGACATGGTGAAGGCTATAAAAACAATTATACACAAAATAGAACAATGACAAAGATTGAAAAATTCAAGAAACAGCTTGCACGTGTTTTTGACAATGATTTGCGCACAAAGCAGTGGGAGAACTATCCCGATTATGTAATTATAGCTCTTATTATTATAAGCACGCTATCGGTCTTCATCTCTACGTTCGAAGTGGGTCCGGTATGTGAGAGGGTGCTTTCGGTTATTGACCTTGTTACGGTGATTGCGTTCACCATTGAGGTAACTTTACGTATTTGGGCTGCAGATGCTCTGGATGAGAAGTACAAAGGTTTATGGGGTAGGGTGAGGTATTGCTTCACATTCTATGGACTGATAGATATTCTGTCAACTTACACCTTCTATGTTTCGTTGTTCTTACCGTTGCCCTATTCGGTGCTCAAGGCGTTACGTGTGGTCCGTCTGATACGTGTTTTCCGCTACATGCACTCGTTCCGTCTGCTGCAGAAGGCGATATCTTCAAAGGCTGAGGAGATGTGGGTGTCACTTCAGTTCCTTGTGATTGTTACATTGATGCTCTCGTTCGTGCTCTTCTTCTATGAGCACAATGCGCAGCCCGATGTGTATGACAATGGTTTCAAGTCGGTAGTGTGGGCATTCGCGCAGTACATTGGTGACCCGGGTGGGTTTGCCGATACTCCTCCAATCACATTTGTGGGTAAATTGATTGCCTGCGCTATCGGTATTCTTGGAATTGCGCTTTTTGCCGTTCCTGCCGGTCTTGTCGGTGCCGGATTCTCCGAGGCTATGGAGGACGAGAAACATAAGGAAAAGATTGCGAGGAATACAAAAAGTATTGTACACTCTTTCAAGTTTGAGAGGGACCAGCAACATACCAACCTGTTTGTTGTACCGCGTTACAAGGAGGTAAATACCGTGATTACACGTAAGTTTATTCCGTACGAGGATATTCTTGAGGCTGTCTGCGAGTCGGACTGCCTGCATTTGTATGATATGGTCAATGCAATGAATGCTGCCGATCATCCCGAAAGTAAGCTCGTACTTATAAATTACACGAAGAATACTCCTTACGGCTGTTGCATTGACCGCGGTTCGAAGGTGACCATTGTCAGTACATCGGGTGTGAGTGAACCTGCTACAAGTTGGCTCGCATACCATATTGCCAAATTGGGTGGGTTCAACTATGTTGCAAAGGAGATTGAAACCGATTTGGACAATCCTACATCGTATTATAATATTCCGCCTAATACGACATGTCAGAACCTGCAACTGTTCCTTGATGATATTTCGCGTCTTTCGGCACGTCCGGGCAGCTGGGTTGTCCCGATACTTGGTGCCATTGGTCTGAAGAGCCGTCCTACGCAGTTCCATTTCTGCTATAACAGTACCAAGCACGATAACAGTTACAATGACCCAAAGAGTCTTGTAAAGGATTATGCATTGTTCGATGCAATGTATAATGCTTTGGATGAGATACTCACTGGGAAGTACAATTACAAAAGTGACAAGAATGAGTGGTATGCGATAGGTAAGGATAATGTTGGCCATCACATAACTGCCGACAATGTCTTTACATTGCGTGTGGAGTGTTTTGTGTGGATGTTCGACAACCGTTATCTGTCTGTAATAAAGGACTTGGCCGAGACGATGCATCGTGTCCTTGAACCTGAACGTGAACTCGTGACTCCTCCCGAAATGGTAAAGCGTCCTTTCGGCCACGATTTCGGTATGCAGGATTATATTGACTGATTATGGAACTTCTGAAATCGTTATACGCAATAAACGGCAAGTCGGGTAGCGAGGCTGCAATCAAGGATTTCCTTATGCTGCAGTTTGGCGGATTGGAACTCGTTGTCGACGAGGATGCCATTGGCAATATATTCATAACCAAAGGTGTTGCCGATAGCTATCCTTGCGTCACAGCTCACCTTGACGAGGTGCATGTGCCGGCAGAAAGGAAGATTGTGGTTGAGGGTGATATGATATTTGCTCTCGACAGCAACGGTGAACGTGTGGGTATTGGTGCCGATGACAAGAATGGCTTGTGGATTATCTGTCACTTGCTGCACGCCAAGCCGGTATTGAAGGCTGTTCTCTTTGTTCAGGAAGAACGTGATGGTGAAATGGCCGGTTGCCGTGGCTCAAAGGCCTGCTCAATGGATTTCTTCAACGATGTGCGCTACGTGCTTGCCGTTGACCGTAAGGGTGACTGTGAGGTTGTCACTGTGGGCAAGGGTGATGTATGTCTTTGCGATGATGCGCTTTTTCCACAGCATGTGCTTGAGAAATATGGTTATGAGTGCGTTGCCGGTGGACGTACCGATGTGGTTGCCTTGAAGGAACGTGGCCTGGTGGCTCCATGCTGCAACATCGGATGTGGTTACTACAATGCCCATAAGCCCGATGAGTATACAATGTTTTCTCATGTTGAAAAGGCGCTTGCCTTTGTAAGTGAACTCATTGAAACCATTTGAGGTCGTTTGTAATAGTCTTGAATACGATGGAATGCCATTCCCGTAATTTTTCGATGGGATTGGCTTGTTTTTGTTCTGTTGGGCGGGTGTGTGTGGCTGCTCTTGAAACTTTGCCCCTGACAGTGTTCATTTTTTTTGTGATTATAAGCATGAAAAACCAAAGATTTTGTTAATTTTGCAGTGAATTATGCCCATAATGGGCTGTGATACTGATTATCCAACTACTTTAAAGTATTAAATAACTATGGTAAATTACAAAGAATTGGGTCTTGTGAACACTAAAGAGATGTTCGCTAAGGCAATGAAGGGCGGTTATGCAATCCCCGCTTTCAACTTCAACAACATGGAGCAGTTGCAGGCTATCATCAGCGCTGCTGTTGAGACAAAGTCTCCTGTTATCCTTCAGGTATCAAGCGGTGCCCGTAAGTATGCTAACCAGACTCTTCTCCGTTACATGGCTGAGGGTGCTGTTGAGTACGCTAAGGAGCTCGGTTGCACAAATCCTGAGATTGTTCTTCACCTTGACCACGGTAACTCATTCGAGCTTTGCAAGTCTTGCATCGATATGGGTTTCTCTTCAGTTATGATCGACGGTTCTCACCTTCCTTACGAGGAGAACGTTGCACTTACAAAGCAGGTTGTTGAGTATGCTCACCAGTACGGTGTTACTGTTGAGGGTGAGCTCGGTATCCTTGCTGGTGTTGAGGATGACGTAGTTGCTGAGCACCACACATATACACGTCCTGAGGAGGTTGTTGACTTCGTAACTAAGACTGGTTGCGACAGCTTGGCTATCTCTATCGGTACATCACACGGTGCTAACAAGTTCAAGCCTGAGCAGTGCACACGTAACGAGAAGGGTATCCTCGTTCCTCCCCCATTGGCATTCGACGTTCTCGAGGGCTGTATGAAGGAGCTTCCTGGTTTCCCAATCGTTCTCCACGGTTCTTCTTCAGTTCCACAGGAGGAGGTTGAGACTATCAACAAGTACGGTGGTGCATTGAAGGATGCTATCGGTATTCCTGAGGAGGAACTCCGCAAGGCAGCTTCATTGGCAGTTTGCAAGATCAACATTGACAGCGACAGCCGTCTTGCCATGACTGCTGCTATCCGTGAGGTGTTTGCAACAAATCCTGCTGAGTTCGACCCAAGAAAGTATCTTGGTCCTGCTCGCGACAACATGAAGAAGCAGTACATCCACAAGATTGTGAACGTACTCGGTTCTGACAACAAGCTCGCTCAGTAACAAGCGGAATCCGGTCAACGCAAGTTGACTTGATATAAAAAAAATAACAGGTTCGTTTGAACCTGTTATTTTTTTATGCACTTCTTCGTTCAGTTGCTGAATATGAGCATGCTGCCGTCCGAGTCTACCTTTATGGGGTTCTGTTTGTCTACAGCACCGGCAAGCATCTGCTTTGACAGGTCGTTGAGCAGGTAGCGCTGTATTGCTCTTTTTATTGGGCGTGCTCCAAAATCCGGGTCAAATCCGGCCTTGGAGATGAACCAGACTGCCTTGTCTGTCACTTCAAGGTGTACTTCATTCTCAAGCAGCAATGCTTTTATGCTCTCAATCTGCAGGCGTACAATCTGTTCAATCTCCGCCTCGTTCAGCGGGGTAAACATTATTGTCTCGTCAATGCGGTTAAGGAACTCGGGACGGATACTCTTCTTGAGCATCTCCATAATCCTCTCTTTTGTCTCTTCAATTACAATATCCCTGTTGCCGTCATTTATCTTCTCGAACTGTTCCTGTATGTAGCTGCTGCCAAGGTTGCTTGTCATTATAATGATGGTGTTCTTGAAGTTTACCACGCGTCCCTTGTTGTCGGTGAGGCGTCCGTCGTCAAGTACCTGTAGCAGTATGTTGAACACGTCGGGGTGGGCCTTTTCAATCTCGTCGAAAAGTACAACGGAGTAGGGTTTGCGGCGTACAGCCTCGGTCAACTGGCCGCCCTCGTCATATCCTACGTACCCCGGAGGTGCGCCAATGAGGCGTGATACGGAGAATTTCTCCTGGTATTCACTCATGTCAATACGTGTAATCATAGTCTCGTCGTTGAACAGGTAAGCAGCAAGTGCCTTGGCAAGTTCTGTCTTTCCGACGCCTGTTGTTCCAAGGAATATGAATGAACCGATAGGACGTTTGGGGTCCTGAAGGCCTGCACGGCTACGACGTACAGCATCGCTTACTGCGGTGATGGCTTCGTCCTGTCCTATTACCCTCTTGTGCAGTTCCTCCTCGAGGCTAAGAAGTTTTTCTCTTTCACTCTGTAGCATCTTGCTCACCGGTATGCCTGTCCAGCGTGATACCACATCGGCAATATCTTCGGCAGTCACCTCCTCCTTTATCATGGCGCTGTCGCCTTGTGTGTTGTGCAGTTCGTTCTGTACCAGTTTAATCTCCTCTTCAAGTTCTTTTATCTTGCCATAGCGGATCTCGGCCACGCGGCCGTAATCGCCTTCACGTTCAGCCTTTTCGGCCTCGAATTTGTAACTTTCAATCAGCTGTTTCGCATTCTGTATGCGGTCGGCATACTCCTTTTCCTGCTGCCATTTTGCGCGCATGCTCTTCTCCTGCTCTTTGAGGGCTGAGAGTTCCTTGCCCAGCATCGCAAGCTTGGTCTCGTCCTTTTCGCGTTTTATGGCTTCGCGTTCAATCTCAAGCTGTTTGATGTGGCGCGATATCTCATCTAGTTCCTCGGGTAAAGAGTCGCGTTCCATGCGCAGCTTGGCTGCGGCCTCGTCAACAAGGTCGATTGCTTTGTCGGGGAGGAAACGTTCGGTTATGTAGCGGTCACTGAGGGTCACGGCTGCTATGATTGCATCGTCCTGTATACGTACCTTGTGATGGCTTTCGTAACGTTCCTTGAGTCCTCGGAGTATGGATATGGTGCTCATCTTGTCGGGTTCTGTAACCAGTACACTCTGGAAACGGCGTTCAAGAGCCTTGTCCTTTTCAAAGTATTTCTGGTACTCGTCAAGTGTTGTTGCTCCAATTGAACGCAGTTCACCGCGTGCAAGAGCTGGTTTCAGTATGTTGGCTGCATCCATAGCTCCTTCTCCCTTGCCTGCACCCACAAGGGTATGTATCTCGTCAATGAAGAGGATTATCTTGCCCTCGGCCTTGATTACTTCGTTGATTACGGCTTTCAGGCGTTCCTCGAACTCTCCTTTGTATTTTGCTCCGGCAACAAGTGCGCCCATGTCGAGTGAGAATATCTGCTTGTCGCGCAGGTTGTCGGGCACGTCGCCGCGTATTATGCGGTGTGCCAGTCCCTCTACAATGGCGGTCTTTCCTGTACCGGGTTCGCCAATGAGTATGGGGTTGTTCTTTGTTCTGCGGCTCAGAATCTGCAGTATGCGGCGTATCTCGTCATCACGTCCAATGACGGGGTCGAGCTTGCCGCTTTTTGCTGCGTCGTTGAGGTTTATGGCATATTTGCTCAGTGCCTGATAGCTCTCTTCGGCGCTTTGTGATGTCACTCTCTCGCCGTTGCGCAGTTCTTTGATGGCCTTTTCAAGTTCTTTCTTGCTTACTCCGTTATTCTTTAGAATGTCGGCGGCTGTACTGTTCTCTGTAAGCAGTGCCATGAATAGGGGTTCAACCGATACGAACTCGTCTCCGTTCTTGCCGGCCAGTTCTTCGGCTTTTGTCAACGCCTGGTTGCTTGTGCGGCTGAGGTATGGCTCTCCGCCACTCACTTTGGGCAAGCCGGCTATGGCGCTGTTTGTATCCTGTTCAACCTTCTTTATGTTGGCGCCGGTCTTCTGCAAAAGGAAGGAGAGTATCTGCTCGCTGCTTTTAAGAACTCCCCCCAGCAGGTGCACAGGTTCAATGACTTGCTGTCCATTGCTGTTTGCAATGTTCACCGCTTCCTGAATGGCCTCTTGGGCCTTGATGGTAAATTTGTTGAAGTTCATGATTCAAAGTCTTTTTAAATTGTTTGTGTTTCCTTGGCGCTACAAGGGTTATCTGTAACCTCAAGGCGTCTACTTCTGCATGAATAGAAACAAATTCTGAACCATTAAGGTTTTGGTGTCATTTTGTCTTACGGTGTGTCAATATGGCATAAGCGACTTGTTTGCTGTATAATAGAACAGCCTCCCGAGTGGGGAGGCTGTTCTGTGGGTGGTTTAGTATATATCTTCAGGTTTGCTCTGGTTGTTTATGATGCTTAGCGGAACAAGTTCAATGTAATCCTGGTCAAACTGCTTTAACTTTCCGGTACTGTTCTCACTGACATCCTTGAAACGCATCCAGTGGTCGCCTTTGTCAAGTCTGTATGTACCTACAATCTTGCGCAGAGCCTGTTCGCTGTCGCGCATTGTGCTATTTGCTGTTGTACCGTCAAGAACAATGCTTGCCGGGCCTTTCATGTATCCGCGGTTGCGCATAGCCTTGTCGTTCTCCTTGATTTCATCTTCGCTGAGTCCTGTGTCACTTGTCCATCCGATGATGATGGTTGTCTCGTCATTCCATCTCAAGTCGACAGGGATGCCGGCAATCTTGCCGTCGACATAGAACTGGCATACTCCACGGTAGTATCCCTTTGGATAACCGAAACGTATCTCGTAGCTTCCTGCCGGAACATGAGGTATGCGGTATCTGAAGTCGTATTTTCCCTCAACGATAAACTCATCGCCCTGATAGTTTGCGTATGAGCCGAGGTATGTCTTGTGAGGGCGGAAGTAGAATACCTCGGTGTCCTCGTTCAGAACCTCGAATCCTTTACAGAATCCCTTTGGTATGAATGTTACCACGTTGCCTGAACTTGACAGGTCCCAACGCACACCGTTGTTTGTGAGCTCAGGGAATACTGCAGAGATGTCCATACGTATTCTCTCGTTGAGTATGTTTCCGGCCATCTCATCTTCGTTGTAAACAAGTATGCGGTCGATTGTGTGGATGATGCCGTTCAGCGCATTCTGGTCAAAGTCGCTGACATCTGGGTTGGGGAAGTATTTCTCCTTGGTTGTTTTTGCTCTCTCAACAATGACGTTGATGTGCTCTGCCATTTCGGGGTTGTTGCATACAGTACCCATCTCCTGTGCATAGTTGATGACAATCTCCTTTTTCAGTTCAAGGTTGGTGTATGGCTTTGTTACCTTTAACATTGTGTAAGGCATCATTGTCTCGTAGTACTCGTAGCTGTCAAAGTTCTGGTCCAGGTTTACCTTTGACGAGAACTCTGCATTTTCATACGCTTCCATGATGAATCCGCCGGGGCCTGTTGAAGAACTGTAGAGCAACTGACGGTCTATAATATGGTAGGCAACGAATTTGTACAATGCATTTTCAGGTTTGGTATACTGCCCTCTTGCTGCTGTGCCATACCATTTCTCGGCAAATGCCACAAGGTCGTCAAAGGTGTTTATGCCTTTGCTGCGGTAAAGTTCATCGGGCTCTACAAGTACAGTGTAACGTTGTTTGTTATCCTTGGGGTAGGGCGATGTTGATGTTTCCGAGTCAAGCAGCGGTCCGGTAAGTGTGTTGTCATAATCGGGGTCGATGTTGTAGATGGCCAACAAAGAGTCGAGCTTTGTTTTCATGATTGCCTCGTAGAAGAGGCTGAACTCCGTGTGGTCGGCGATGAGCTCGTGCAGAAGTTTGCTCGATGGGTTGAGTACAGCGTCAAGAACCTGTACGTATCCGTTCTCTTTCTCAAGGTCCTGTTCAATGATTCTGGTACAGTTGTTGAGGAACGGGAACACGCGGCCGCTTTCATCGGTAATCCATTCCACTGTCGTAAAACGGCGGTTCATGGTATTCATCGGGAACGCACCCTCGTTGATGTCGATTGTCATGTAACCTCTTTCAATGATGTGGTTCTTGGCAATCTCAAGTGCCATACTGTCGGTAAGGTCCTCAAGGTAGGGTGAGTGAATACCGGTTCTTTCACCTTTCATGTACTTCTCGTACTGGTCCTGAAGGAATGAGTCAATGGCTTCATTGGTTGGTGCAAAACAGGTGTAAGAACCATATGTGGAGAGTGTCTTGAGGATACTGCCCGATGATTCTTTGTCCTTGCCTATTTTGGCCTGTTCAAGAATTGTAACGAATTTACTGAACCTGTCGGGGTTGTTCTCGAGGTAGGTTGAGATGAGTTCACCCTTGAATGTAAAACGGTTCTTCTGGTCAACTTCGTCATCGCATGAGATGAATGCAATAGCTGAAACTACAGCAATTGCTGCAAGCACTAATGTGTGTGTCTTTTTTAACATTTGGTGGTTCATATCAGTGGTTTCTTGTGTTTTTTACAAATTGTCTTCTGTATCAATTGCGTCACATATTCTTGCGAACATTGCCGGACTGGTGTCGGACGGCATGTCCCATCCTTCTCTGTCAAGGCTGCAACATCCGGTCTTGGGGCCGTCAGGCATGCATGAACGCTTGAACTGCTGTGTAAAGAAACGCCAGGTGAATGTCTTGAGCCATTTCTTTATAGTTGTGTTGTCATATACTCCCTTAAAGGCCTTTTGGGCAAGGAAATAGATCTTTGCCGGGGAGTAGCCGTTGTTTACGAAATTGTACAGGAAGAAATCGTGTAGTTCGTATGGCCCTACAAGATCCTCGGTCTTCTGCTTTATGTTTCCCTTGTCATCGGCCGGGGTCAGTTCCGGAGATATTGGGGTGCCGACAATGTCAATCAGTGTCTTTGCAATGACCTCGTTGTCGCATTTCTCTGCAACCCAGCGTACGATGTGCTGTATAAGTGTCTTGGGAATAGATGCGTTGATTCCGTACATGCTCATGTGGTCGCCGTTGTATGTGGCCCAGCCCAGTGCAAGTTCCGACATGTCGCCTGTTCCAATTACAATACCGTTCAACTGGTTGGCTATGTCCATGAGTATCTGCGTGCGTTCGCGTGCTTGGGAATTCTCGTACGTGATATCATGGTTCTCTATGTTATGGTTTATATCCTTGAAATGCTGTATGCAGGCTTCCTTGATGGATATCTCCTTTACTGTTGTGCCGAATGAGTTCATCAGGTTCAACGCGTTGAAGTATGTGCGTCCTGTTGTTCCGAACCCGGGCATGGTGACTGTTATGATGTCGCTGTGCGGCTTGCCTAGTATATCGAATGCCTTTACTGTGGCGAGAAGCGCCAGGGTAGAGTCAAGGCCGCCCGATATTCCTATTACTGCAGTCTGCGAACGCGTGTGCTCCATGCGCCTTGCAAGGGATGTTGCCTGAATCATGAATATCTCGTTGAAACGTGCGTCTTTCTCTTGCTTTTCAGGAATGAATGGCATTGGAGATATCTTGCGTGTCAGCTCTGTACTGCCGTTATCTTTCTGTTCTATATATATATAAGGAGTCGTTGCGCTGTACTTTGTGAATGATGTATCGCTTATACGTTCCTTATGTATCTTTTCTGTGTCGATTTCGCCGATAATCATGTGCGATGCAGCCTGGAAGCGTTCTGCCTCAACTATCATGTGTCCACATTCGGCAATTGAGGCATATCCCGAGTAGGATGCCTTGCTTGTCGATTCGCCCCAACCGCTGTTTGCAAAAACGTATCCGCATTTGAGGCGCTTGCTTTGGTCTTTTATACCTTGGCGTATGACTGTATTGAGTCCCGCCGTTTCGCCAATAGCACTTGGGCATAGTATAATGTCGGCCCCCGATATTGCAAGGTCTGCTCCCGGTGTGATTGGTGCCTGCGATTCACTGCCTATCTCAAGACCGAATGTGAATGACGGTGTCTTGAATATGGGGCTTGTTCCAATTGCTGTTTCTTGTCCGGCATACATGGTTCTGCATCCTTGTGGAATCGATGCACCGCTTGCAAAATGGCGGCTCTCATTGTTGTTGAGTAGGCTCTTGGCTGTAATGCTTGTGATTTTGCCTCTATGCATTACTATGGCGCAGTTGTAGATGCTGTTTCCAAAATGGACCGGTGCCCCGACTATGAGTATTGAATTTTGGTTTGCTGTGGATGCTGCAATCTCGGCAACGGCCTTTTCGCATTCAGAAATAAAGAATGGCTGGTTGAAAATATCGCCACATGTGCTTGATGATATGCTCAACTCTGGGAATAGAATGAGTTCAGCACCATTTTCTACTGCTTTTTCTGCAGCTGAAATGATGCTTGCCGAGTTTGCTTTACAGTCACCGACGGTGGTCTGCGGTATTACTGCGGCAATCTTTACAAATCCATGTTCCATGCTTTAAGGTCGCTTTACGGAGTTTCTGCAAATATAATCAATTCTGTTGTATACTGTTTCTTTTTTGTGATAAATTTTCTCTTTATAAACAAACTGACGACCGCTATTTGCGGTCGTGAGTTTGTTTTTAAAGAAGACTTGTTAATTGATGTCCTTGCGC
>JAZQZM010000033.1:0-32017 GCA_045634085.1 Bacteroidaceae bacterium | reverse complement strand
CCCGGTTTCCAGTCATAGAACATATAACTCTGGCCGCCTGAGCCCTCATTGCCAAAATCATTAACCTTTACTCCGTCACCCTTCTTCACGAGTGTAACACGCAATGAATCGGGAATCTCGGACGGATTGTCGGTGTTGAACGGGCTCCACACCGAGAAGAGCACCCTTCTTTTATGAGGTGTATTGTTCTGAATTCCGAAGTATCCCTGACCGAAACCGCAAGCCATATAATAGCTGCTGGGGATATCACCTTCTTCGGGCACTACAACCTCGTTATAGAACCACTCCACATTCTCCTCGGGAAGGCCGTAACCCAAATGTACCGACGGACCACGACGGCCGAAATGGGTACTGAACTCAGGACCGACACACACAACAGGAGCCACATCGCCGCCTACGATAACTGCCGCCACATTGCCGAAATCCTCACCATTCTTTATTTTAATGCCACGGACATCCATTTTTACATACCCGGGCTCCTTCACCTTAAAAGTGCCGACATTTACACGCGCCAAAGTGTCGCTGTCAATCTTTATCTTTTTTGTTTTGCCCAAGAGAGAGACCTCTATTCTTGAATGTCCTTTTGCCTTGAGCGCAACCTCCATTTTACCAATTTTCTCTACCCTGAAATAAAAACTGACTACAGTCTCTGCATTATTCCAGTTACGAAGTTCGCAATGTTGTTCGTCAATGAACGCATTTTTTTCAGGACCTGCGGTTATGTACCCGTTGCCCGACAATGTGACAACACTCTCGCTCTGCGCCGCAACCGGCAACGCCAAAAACGAAATCACGACCAATGACACAAAATGTAAAAATCCTCTTTTCATCATATCTTTATTAAAGTTATCAAACCACAATTTATACGGTATATATTCAATCAGGTATTTCAAGTTCCGAATATTTACTCATCGACTCTGCTGTCGCCAAGCCATTTGCCATAGTATATGCGGTGCGCAGTATTGATGAGCATTCCATAACCGTTCCTGTAGCCACCTTCATAACGTCCATACCAGATATCACCATTGGCCCAATAGTAAACACCATACCCATGGCGCTTGCCGTTGTAGAATTCACCGATGTATATATCTCCGTTGGCATACGTCTCTTTCTTGAATGAATACGGAGACTCTTTCTCCTTGTTTAACGAGACGAGAGGATACCTCAAAGGAACATCACCCCCATTGGAATGCAAGCGGATTATCTCGCCTGTTTCCAGGTCATATACAACATAATTCTTTTCACCACCCACCTTTGCAATCTTGTCTGTAATCGAAAGGCCAAATATATTCTTGCCATTACGAAACTGTCCGAAAGAACGTGTACCGTCAGAGGCCAAGATGAATCCCCAACCATATATTTTGCCATCAATCAGCGTTCCGGTATACTGCCCCGATGCGCTGGAAAGAAAATTCTGCGAAGATTCATTCTCCACATAATCGCAGAACACAGCCTGTAGCGGGTCACACATCTCATCATATAACTTGACCTGAGCCGTAGCAGACAGTTGTGACAGCACGGCAAGGAGAAGCAATGTCATTGTCTTTCTCATCTGTACAATCCATTTTCAATTATAAACCGTTCGACTTCATCCGGAACAAGACCAGTGATATCCTTGCCCGCCGCAACAGCCTCACGCACATCGGTAGAACTCACATCATGCAGCGCTGCCGGAAGCCACACTGCATTGGTCGGAAGCACAGGAGCATCCTCGCCACCACGCGGATAAACGACAACGCCATAACGTTCTAAAATCTCGTCGCCTTTATACCAACGGTCAAATTTCTCCCAATTATCAGCACCAATGAGCAGCCTGAACTCCCTTTGGGGATACCGGCATTCAAGCGCCTCAAGGGTCTTTATGGTATACGAAGGACGCGGCAAAGCAAACTCAAAGTCGCAGGCCTTGAATTCAGGGTTATTACCTATAGCCAACTGCACCATTTTAAGCCGAAGATTCTCATCGGTCATCACATGCCCCTGCTTGTGAGGATTCTGAGGCGAAACCATGAACCACACCTCGCTTGCCAACCCGCGGGCACACACCTCGCGGGCAAGCGCCAAGTGCCCCACATGAATGGGATCAAAACTTCCGCCAAAGATTACGGTCTTTTCAGTCATTAAGAAATTTTTTAACAACCTCCACCAATTCCACCTTTGCTTTATCAAGGTCATCATTAACAATGACCCTATCGGCAAACTGGGCGAACGTCATCTCATACTCAGCTTTGCCAACACGTTTTTCTATCTCCTCCGGAGCCGTATCTCCACGCTTTACAAGGCGTTCGCGAAGAACTTCTATCGAAGGAGCCTGTACAAAGATAAAAAGCGCACGTTCGGCATAGTATTTCTTCAGGCTGCAGCCACCCTTGACATCGACGTCAAAAAGTATATTCTGCTGCTCCAGCTGACGTTCCACCTGCGATTTAAGTGTTCCATAGTAACGACCGGGATAAACCTCTTCGTACTCCACAAACTCATCGGCCGCAATGCGCGCACGGAACTCCTCGGGAGTAAAGAAGAAATAGTCGACCCCATGCTTCTCCTCACCGCGCGGCGGACGGCTAGTCGCCGACACCGAAAAGCCGAAAGAGGAGTCCATATCCATGAGAAAATGCACCAGTGTAGACTTGCCCGAACCTGAAGGGGCTGAAAAAATCACAACTTTTCCCTTGCTCATATTTCTTTACATTATATTGAGAACCTGTTCCTTTATCTGTTCAAGTTCATCCTTCATTTTCACTACGATATTCTGCATCTCAGCATGATTGCTCTTGCTGCCAAGAGTATTTATCTCACGCCCCATCTCCTGCGCAATAAAACCGAGTTTCTTGCCCTGACCTATCGGACCTTCAATTGTCTCTATGAAATATTTCAAATGGTTGGTCAAACGCTGTTTTTCCTCATTTACATCGAGCTTTTCAATATAGAAGATAAGTTCCTGCTCAAGGCGGTTCTTGTCATACTCCACACCCGCCATCTTCTCAAGCGACTCAGTGATGCGTGCGCGTATCTTCTCAACCCTCTCCTTCTCAAACGGCTCTACCGAAACAAGCAGTGAAGATATTGCCGATATATTGCCACGCAACTTATTCTCAAGAGCCTCGCCCTCCTGCTTGCGGAATGCCAGAAGATCGGCAACAGCCGCCTTTACGCCCTCAAGAACAACGCCCCACTCCTCATCGGTCACGTCATAGACCTCTTTGCGTGCAATAACCTCGGGTAGGCGCAGAAGCACCTCAAAAAGGTTCTCCGGCATCGGTACACCCGTAGCCTTTGAAACCTCGGCCATCTGCTCAAGATAGCCCTGCATCACTGCCTGGTTTATCGCAGGAGTATCAGCCTTTTCTCCCTGCTCAACCCAAAGTGCAAAATCTACCTTTCCGCGTTCAAGCTGCGTAGAAAGCAGAGTGCGTATCTCCATCTCCCTACACTTGAACTGCGGCGCAATGCGGGTAGAGAGATCCATCGCCTTACCGTTCAGCGAACGTATTTCAACACATATCTTCTTGTCCTGAAACAAGGTCACGGACTTGCCGTAACCGGTCATTGAGTATATCATTCCTTCAATAGATTGCGACAGCACATGCTGCCATTCGTTACACAAAACAATTGGGACATCCGGCCACAATTATTGCGAAATTACTCAAATATTCGGAAACGTTACCAAAGAGAAACACTTTTTTTGTCCACATATATTAAAAAATATTATTTAATAGTACGTTCAACAATAAATTTGTACATTTGCACAAGAATAGATATTCTGCCCGAATACGCGCAGACAAAAAATCAAATGAAATGACAACGATAATACTGCATATTGAAGCCTCGACAGAGTGTTGCTCAGTAGCACTGAGCCAGGACGGGCATGTATTTTTCGAGAGAATAAACAGGGAAGAACGTTCCCACGCAAAGGTTCTTGCCCCCTACGTAGAGGAGGCGATAAAGGTTGCCGACGAACAGGGCGCAAAAATCAACGCCGTTGCAGTCAGCAGCGGCCCGGGTTCATACACAAGCCTGAGAATAGCTTCGTCAACAGCAAAGGGCGTATGCTACGGACGCAACATCCCGTTGATTGCCATACCCACGACTGCCATAATGTGCGTACCGGTACTGTTCCGCGACGACCTGCCCGAGGAGGCACTGCTGTGCCCCATGATAGACGCGCGCCGCAACGAGGTATACGCAACGGTATACGACAGGGCATTGGGAGTCATCAAGGAGACACACGCCGAGGTGGTGACCGGGGAGAGTTTCAAGGAGTTCCTTGACAAGGGTCCGGTATTCTTTTTCGGCAACGGCGCCGGCAAGTGCAAGGAGATAATAGACCACCCTAATGCACATTTCCTCGAAGGCAGCATGAACCCGCTTGCCAAGAACATGATGCCGCTTGCCGAGAGAGCATGGTTCGACGGACGTTTTGAAGACATCGCCTACTTCGAGCCATTCTACCTCAAGAACTTCGTGGCTGCAAAACCAAAGGATTTACTGAAGAACTTCTAAACATCGCATAAGAGTATGATGGAATATAATACCAGACAAAAGAGACTGCCATTGCCAGAATACGGACGTTCGGTACAGAAGATGGTCGACCACGCGCTTACCATAGAGAACCGCGAGGAGAGACAGAGATGTGCCGAGAGCATTGTGGAGATAATGGGAAGCATGTTCCCCAACACACGCAACCTCCCCGACCACGAACGCAAGTTGTGGGACCACCTGGCAATAATGTCCGACTTCGCACTCGACATTGATTACCCGTTCGAGGTGATAAAGAAAGAGGAGTTCCACGTAGCACCGCAAAGAGTGCCCTACCAGACTGGTGAGATAAAGAACAGGCACTACGGGCGCATTGTAGAATCAATGATAGAACACGCATGTACCCTCGAGGATGGGGAAGAACGCGACTGCCTCATTGAACTCATCGCAATACAGATGAAGAAGAACTACATCACATGGAACAAGGACGGCGTCGAAGATAAAAAAATCTTTGAAGACCTGCGCCTCTACACAAATGGAGCAATAGACATCACCGACCGCGAGATAAGGACAGGACAAGGCGGCACACAGCGCACTGCCGGCAATAACAACGGGAAGCGCACTGGCAACAACAACGGGAAGAAGAACTTCAAACGCAAATTCTAAAACCAAGGCTAAGACATGGCATCATTTATAATAGAAGGCGGGCACAGACTGAAAGGCACAATCACTCCCCAAGGAGCCAAGAACGAGGTTCTTCAGGAGATTTGCGCCACACTACTGACACCCGAGAAAGTCACAATTGAGAACATACCCGACATTGCCGACGTGAACAACCTCATTGGCCAACTCATGAACATGGGAGTATCTGTCACACGCAACGGAGTGGGTTGCTACACATTCCAGGCAAACAATATCAACCTCGACTACATCGAAAGCGCCGAATATATCAACGGATGCTCACGCCTAAGAGGTTCGGTAATGTTCATCGGTCCTCTGATGGGACGTTTCGGCAAGGCATGCATGTCCGAGCCGGGAGGCGACAAGATTGGGCGCCGCAGATTAGACACACATATCATCGGATTGCAGAAATTGGGAGCCGAATTCTCTTTCGACACAGAGAAAAGAGTCTACAGGATGCATGCCGACAGGCTTAAAGGTTGCTCAATGCTGCTCGACGAGGCATCAGTGACCGGTACTGCCAACATAATCATGGCAGCCGTGCTTGCCGAGGGCAAGACAACAATATACAATGCCGCATGTGAACCATACATACAGCAGTTGTGCCGCATGCTCAACAAGATGGGCGCAAAGATATCGGGCATAGCCAGCAACCTGCTCACCATTGAAGGTGTTGAGGAACTTGGCGGATGCACACACCGCGCACTGCCCGACATGATTGAAGTGGGCAGTTTCATTGGCATGGCAGCAATGACACAGAGTGAACTCACCATCAAGGATGTATCGTTCGAGAACCTCGGTATAATACCCGAGAGTTTCCGCAGACTCGGAATAAAGTTCGAGCAGCGCGGCGACGACATATACATTCCGTCACAGGAGCACTACGAGATTGACTCGTTCATCGACGGTTCAATCATGAACATAAGTGATGCGCCATGGCCGGGTCTCACACCCGACCTGCTGAGTGTGCTGCTCGTAACAGCCATACAGGCAAAAGGAAGCGTCCTCATACACCAGAAGATGTTCGAGAGCCGCCTATTCTTTGTCGACAAGCTCATTGACATGGGAGCACAGATAATCCTTTGCGACCCTCACCGCGCAGTGGTAATAGGACATGACAGACAGTTCACCCTAAAGCCACGTTCAATGAGTTCACCAGACATCAGAGCCGGAATCGCCCTCCTTATCGCGGCCATGAGTGCCGACGGAGTGAGCCGCATCGACAACATCGAACAGATTGACCGAGGATACCAGAACCTTGAAGAGAGACTTAACCAGATTGGCGCAAAGATAACACGTTCATAAGATGCTCAGGAAAGAAGATTTTGTATACTACGGCAAGTTCCTCAAGCCACATGGCACAAAAGGAGAGATTGGTCTTGAAGGAGAGAGCATAACCCTTGGAGAAGAGTGCGACTTTGTGGCATGCGACATTGACGGCATACTGGTACCATTCTTTTTCGAGACACGCCGCACAAAGAACAGCGACACTCTCATTGTAAAGATTGAACGCATGGACAGCGCCGAAGAGGTCCGTTACCTAACAAACCGCGAAGCATACATCCCCAAGGAGTGGACCGAAGAGTGCGAAGCCCTTTCATGGAATTTCTTCAAAGGCTTCATTGCAATTGACGAGAACCTGGGAGAACTGGGAGAGATAACCGACATTGACGAGAGCACCATCAATACTCTTTTTGTGATAGACAACGACGGGGAAGAGATCCTCATCCCGGCACAGGAGGAGTTCATTCTTGGAATAGACCAGAAGAACCGTGAAATCATGTTCAGCTTGCCCGAAGGGCTTGTTGAACTTTAAGCACCGCCATAAAACTGTTCACAAAGATGGAAGACAAGAAGTTCGGCAGCAGACTGCTACGCAAATACAAGCTGACAATTCATAACGAGAACAAGCTCAAGAATGTTCTCGGTTTCTACATATCACCCCTGTGGGTAATACTGTCACTCTTTTTCTCGTTTCTTCTTGTAGCCGGAGTGCTTTACCTTATTGTTGTATTCACGCCGGTTGGCAGCCTGTTGCCCGGTTATATGACCGACAACACCAAAGAGGAGTTCATACGGAACAACATACGCATTGACTCGCTGACAGCTGAAATTGAGAAACAGGACCGTTACCTTGCCAACATAAAGGCCATACTAAGCGGAGACATCACCACAGACTCTACCGAAAATACCCCACAGCACATAAATCTGGAGAACCTTTCGACCGAAGCCACAGACCGAGAAGAGGAGTTCGCCAGAGAGTGGGAAGAACGCGAAAAATACAACATCACATCACAGGCAACCAATGTGTCGGAACTTCAGGGACTTAACTTGTTCCGCCCCACACAAGGAGAGGTAATACGCAAGTTCGATACGGGAAGCCACCATTATGGTGTCGACATTGCCGAGATTCCCGGAGAGAACGTCCTTGCAATACATTACGGCACAGTAATCATGAGTGACTACACTGCCAATGACGGATACACCATTGTCATACAGCATCGCGAGAACATGGTTTCGATTTACAGGAACTGCCACATGCTGCTCAAGTCTGTAGGCGACAGGGTTGCTGCCGGTGAAGCCATAGCAACCACAAGAAATACCAGCGAAGACAAGGACGAGACAAAGGGTTTCCTCCATCTTGAGCTGTGGCACAGAGGCAAACCTCTTGACCCCAATGTATATATTGCATTCTAAAAAAATAAAAATCACATACTATGGAAGAAAACAGAAAAAGGCGGCTGGCAATCCTGGGTTCTACCGGTTCTATTGGTACACAGACACTACAGGTTGTTGAAGAACACCCTGAGTGTTTTGAAGTATATGCAATTACTGCAGGAACACGTGTTGATGACCTGATATCTCAGGCGCGCAAATTCATGCCCGAGGCAGTTGTCATTGCCGATGAGAGCAAATATCCTCACCTGAAAGAGGCACTTAGCGACCTCCCAATCAAGGTTTATGGCGGTTATGAGGCTATTTGCCAGATTGTAGAGTCTACACCTATTGACATTGTCGTTACCGCCATGGTTGGTTTTTCGGGACTACGCCCCACAATAAACGCGATAAAGGCAGGAAAGGCCATTGCACTTGCCAACAAAGAGACTATGGTCGTAGCGGGTGAACTCATAAATGCACTTGCAAACGAGTACAAGACACCAATTCTGCCGGTAGATTCAGAGCACTCTGCAATATTCCAATGCCTTGCAGGCGAGATGCACAACAGGGTCGAGAAACTTATCCTTACAGCATCGGGAGGTCCATTCCGCACATTCACAAAGGAGCTGTTGGCCCACGTGACAAAGGAACAGGCACTCAAGCACCCCAACTGGAGCATGGGCGCCAAGATTACCATCGATTCGGCCACCATGATGAACAAAGGCTTTGAAGTCATGGAGGCAAAATGGCTGTTCGGTGTAGGCGCCGAGGATATCGAGGTTGTAATACACCCCCAGTCGGTCATCCACTCAATGGTGCAGTTCGAGGACGGAGCAATCAAGGCACAGCTGGGAACACCCGACATGCGCCTGCCTATCATGTATGCACTGACATATCCGCAGCGCCTCTCATCATCCTTTGACCGCATCAATTGGGACACCCTCAAGGAACTCACATTCGAACGCCCCGACCTGGAGCTGTTCCCCAACCTGCAGCACGCCTACACAGCCCTGGCGCACGGAGGCAACATGCCTTGCGTAGTGAACGCAGCAAATGAAGAATGCGTAGCAGCATTCCTTAATGACAGAATCAGGTTCATTGACATGCCCAAGCTCATTGAACGTGCAATGCAGGAGACTCCATATATCCTCAACCCCACATTGGAGAACTACCTCGAGACCGACAAGGAGGTCCGCAAGATGGTTGAAAGTTGGATTTAAGACAGAAAGCATTCCATTTGAAGGAGTGTTTCGTGTAATAACATAAACAAAACAATATAGAAAATAATGGAAATATTTTTGGTACGCGCACTGCAGCTCATCATGGCATTGAGCCTGCTGGTACTTATACATGAGTTCGGACACTTTCTTTTTGCAAGAATCTTCAACGTAAGGGTCGACAAGTTCTACCTGTTCTTCGACTGGAAGTTCTCACTCTTTAAATGGAAACCCAAGAACAGCGATACAGAGTACGGTATCGGCTGGGTACCCCTTGGCGGATACTGCAAAATTGCGGGAATGATTGACGAGTCAATGGACACCGAGCAGATGAAACAGCCTGCACAACCATGGGAATACCGTTCAAAACCGGCATGGCAGCGACTCCTTATCATTGTGGGAGGCGTCATGTTCAACCTTATACTTGCAGTCCTCATATACTCTATGGTCCTCTTCACTTGGGGCGACTACTATATCGACATGCACACCATGGATAATGGTTTCGCTTTCAACAAAACTGCCAAGAACATCGGTTTTGAGGACGGTGACAAGATTATAGAATTCGATGGCGAAGAAGCGCATAAACTGTACCTTGACAAGGTACGCGGTGCCGACATCTTCCGCAGCATATGCAACGCCGACACGGTTACTGTACAGAGAAACGGACAGAAGGTATTGGTTGCCATACCTGACACCCTGAGCCTGCTTACAATGAACAACGGAGGCCGATTCCTGGATGTAAGGTCGGAGCCTATTGCCGACAGCGTTGCGGCAGGAAGCATCGCCCATGCCGCCGGCATCCAGACCGGTGACAGGATTGCAGCAATCAACGGCAAGGAGGTCATCTCATTCTCGGACATCGCCCCAATAATGCAGGAGATAAAGGAGAAGAATATCGCTACAGTCACAATAGATGTGATGCGCGACTCTTTAGTTACTTTGACAGCCGTAGCCGACACAGCATGCTTTGCGTTGGATGAGCCAATGAAACTGGGTATTACACACGTGGAGAACAACTATCCGCTGATACACAACGAATACGGATTCTTTGAGTCTTTCCCTGCAGGCGCAAAGTATGGATATGGCGTATTGCGCAGCTATGTAAGCGATTTCCAGTATGTATTCTCGGCCGAGGGTGCAAAGTCTGTAGGCATGTTCGCGACAATAGGCAGCCTGTTCCCTGCACAGTGGAACTGGTACGAATTCTGGCAAATGACAGCATTCCTTTCAATAATCCTTGCATTCATGAACATCTTGCCGATACCCGCACTTGACGGTGGACACGCGCTGTTCCTGGTTGCAGAGATAATTACCGGCAAGCAACCGAGTGACAAGTTCATGGAACGCGCCCAGATGGTAGGCATGTTCATACTTCTTGGTCTCTTTGTTCTTGCCATGTACAATGACATAACAAGATTCCTGTTCTGATATTATGGACTATAAGAGATTTATCACACCGTTGCTTATGGTTGCCGCACTTGTCTCATGCTCTACGGGAAAGCAGAGCCTGACATTGGAAGCAAAAGATGAAAAGCCCACAGGCAATGTAGAGGCTGCATACATAAAGGAGGGCGAAGAGAAGAAGATGCCGTTCTGGGGCGGACTGTTCACACAGGTATGCAATGAGAGCCAGAAGGAGAACGTGTGTATCTCCCCACTGAGCGCACAGCTGGCACTCTCGATGACTGCGGTTGGTGCAACAGGCGAGACACAACAGCAGATGTACAGCACCATGAACCTGACAGGCGACGTGAATGCCGCAGCAAAGGAGACCGTTGAAGAGCTTGCCGACAGCAGATATGAATGCGAAGTGAGCATTGCAAACTCAATATGGATAAATGAGATACTTGATGTAAAGGAAAGTTTCATTGACACCAACAAGGAGTACTACAATGCATTTGTCACCACAGCACCGTTCAACCGGGAGACACTGCTGGCAATAAACAGCTGGTGCAGTGACAACACAAAGGGCAAGATAAAGGACGCCCTGAGTGACATAAAGGAGAACGACAGGATGTATCTTATCAATGCACTCTACTTCAAGGGTGCATGGGACAATAAATTCGATGCCGGAAATACCAAGGAGAAGCCATTCACCAAAGAAGACGGCAGCAGAGTTGACGTGTCAATGATGAACCAGACCATCAAGACACAGTATTATGAGGACGAATTTGTCCAGGTTACAATAAAGCGTTTTACACACAGATACCAGATGCTGCTCGTATTACCGGCAGAAGGTGTAAAGACAGCTGATGCAATCGCACATTTCTCGGAGAACTACGAAAGGATTCTCAATGAAATGTCGACATATGAAGTGACACTTTACATGCCAAAATTCCAGTGCGAGTTCGGCGCAAGCCTCAAAGAGCAGTTGAAGAGGATGGGCATGCCAAGAGCCTTCGGCAAGGATGCACAGTTCGACGGCATATCCGATGAACAGCTTTATGTTGATGACATTTTCCAAAAGACATTCATAAAGGTAGATGAAATCGGTGCCGAGGCTGCAGCTATAACAGTCCTCAGAACCGGCCTGCTTGCCGCAAACCGCAAGCCTGAGAAAAGGACCATAAACCTTGACAGGCCATTCATGTACCTTATAACAGACTACAAGCCCGAAAACATCCTTTTCATCGGGAAAATAGGCAACCCCAACGAACAATAAAAAACAATAAGTATATTATGAAACGCATATTAGGTACAATGTTGCTGTTGCTCCTTGTAGCGACAGGCTATGGTAAGGGACCAAAATACATATTCTACTTTATCGGTGACGGAATGGGCCCGTCGCACGTCCTTGGCGCAGAACTTTATCTTGGCGAACTGCAAGGGACAATAGGACGCCCTCACAGGTTCTGTTTTACACAGTTCCCTGAGAGCGCTTTTGTGACCACATATTCAGCCACAAACGGAGTGACCGACTCGGCAGCCTCGGGAACAGCCCTCTCTACCGGCAGCAAGAGTTTCAATAAGGCTATCGGCGTCGGAACAGACTCACTCGCTATTTCAAGCGTAGCTGCAGACCTTGCAGGCAAAGGCATGGCAATAGGTGTTGCAACCACAGTACCAATCAACCATGCGACACCGGCGGCTTTCTATGCTCACAACATCAACCGCAACAACTACGACAGCATTGCCCCCTGGATGCTCAGGGCCGGATATGACTTCTATGCAGGCGGTGACGTCTACGGCAGCAACGAGAGCCGCAGAATCGTCTACGGCAAAGCCGAGGAGATGGGTTACACGGTTTCACGTGGTTACAACGACTTCTGCACAAAGGCCGGCACAGCCGATAGAATGATGCTCTTTCAGGAGAAAATGGCTACCGAACTGCCATATGCAATAAACCGCACAAAGGAAGACCTTACACTTGCACAGATTACAACAGCAGGAATAGAGTTCCTCAAGAACAAGAGCAAGAATGGATTCTTCATGATGATTGAAGGAGGCAAGATTGACTATGCAGCACACAACGATGACGGTGCTACTGTATTCCACGAAGTGCAGGACCTGAATGCCGCTGTTGCAGTAGCATATGAGTTCTACAAGGAGCACAAGGACGAGACTCTCATCATTGTGACAGCCGACCACGAGACCGGCGGCCTTGTTTTGGGCTACAGGGGTGACTACACACTGAACCTGAAGGCTCTGGCATCACAGAAAGTGAGTGTGGAGAGAATGATTGAGATTCTGCAGGCCGAGAAAGAGACAACATGGGACCGCATCGAGCAGCTCGTCAAAGAGAACATCGGTGTGGCGGTACGCAACAAAAAGGGCGCCGAAGAGAAGGTGACAGTTGATTATAACCTGGCAAAAGAGATAGCATATAATGCGGTGTATGACCTGAACAGCAGTGCAGCACTCTCATGGGCAAGCGGCAACCATTCGGGCACATTCGTCCCACTCTTTGCCATTGGAAAGGGTGCCGAGAATTTCAACGGTGTAATTGACAACACGGACATCCCCAATATCATAAGAAAGCTCAAAGGTATCTGCATCAATGATACATCAAAGTAAGCCGCGACAAGCATTTGTAAAGGTGGATAACCCGTTTACTTTTGGGTCATCCACCTTTTTGCTACAAGCTTGAATAAAAAGAGTTATTTTTAGGCGTGCAAGCACAACAAAAGGACCTTTTAGAGCCTCCTTTATTATATGTATATCTATTTAGAAGAACGCCGCAAGAATTGCTACAATTTTCATGAGTTCACCAAGGCTCTCGGCGGTGACAGCTACGTCAAAATCACCATGTTCATTTGTAAAGAACTGAAGAAGAGTATCAAGGGTAAATATAGATTCAAGTGATGGAAGGTTATCCAAATCTATGTTGAACATTCCCGATCCACTCTCTTTTTCTACGGCCTCTTCTTTGTTTTTCTTCTCAGCCTTTTTCTCTCCATTCTCGTCGGCAAAATATGACTTGTAAGAGTTATTGGATGCCTTGATACTTCTTATCAACCTGACTAACTGTGAGGTTTCCTCCCATGTTGGAGACATATCCTCAAGTTTTGTACCGGCTCTTTTGATGAAAACATTTGAAGCAGAAAGCAGTTTCTCACCCGAAGCCCTTATTGAAGCCGTATCGGGTTTGGAATCCATCATGCACAAGAGTTCATTTTTCGCATCCTCAGTCTGGCAACCGGCTTTTACTGCTTCAAGAATATCTATAATCTCGTCAACCGTTGTCGCCTCGATGAGTCTCTCGTGATTCTCCTCAATCACAACAATCTTGGCATCATAAAGGTCATTACGAACGACCTTGTCAAAATCGCAACTGGCAAACAGTACCAATGACGCAAGAATAAAACAAATCCTTTTCATAGTAAAGAGGTTATCAGTAATCAATTCTAAATTTCTACAATCCTATACTATCCTGAGTTTCCTGGACAACAGGTGCAGGAACAGATGGCTCAAGAATCTGCTCAGGAGAAGGATTATACCCTTTCTCATCAACCTTATCTACATTTGTAGGGGCACCACAACTTGTAACAAGGAACAAGAAAAACAATGCTGTCAAAAACTTTTTCATAATTATTAATTTTTTTTGGTTACTGCATCTTCAACTTATTATACCCAATCTCCTTCGATTTGGAAGTGCAATTCTGACCGGAACGTCTTTTATCCCAAAGAATTACTGCACACCAAGATTCAGGAACTGCTCTATAAAAGCGTCATCGTAAGCCTTCTGCGCCTCCTTCAAAGCCTCTTCATCGCTTTTATATGCATCGGCATCATCGGCCTTTTTCTCCTGAATAGTTTTAAGTTCTTCGGCACACTGCTCCTCAATACTACCCAGTTCCTCCTCAAGCTCCTTATTGATTTCACTAAGTTCAGAGACCTCCTTGGCCGCATTGACCTTAACAGCCGCAGCCTCATACGCAGCTGATTTTTTTTCAAACACGTTCTTTCCGGCAAACACATTACCGCCGTTACAAGAAGCAATAAGAACAATCATAAGCATGGTTACCATGCTACACATAAAGGAAATTACCTTCTTCATATATCCCAATATTATCTTACCTGATTACAAATTACATTAGACCTAATTCTGCAGCCTTTTTGTCAGCAGCCTTGTAGACCTTATCAAGAGAAGCATTAACTTCATCCATCGCCTTTTTATAGACACTGCTGCCAGTAGCAGCATTTACAATCCACTGCAGTTCCTCAGCATTACTCTTCTGGAATTTATCGTTTACATCCAGGAAAGCCCTGTTCACTCTATCAAGTTCATCGGCACTCTTGACTGCGGCCAAAACCTCAACAGCACCACTATAAATCTGTTTTTGATATTCCAGAACTGCAAAAGAAGCCTTGTTCATATAAAACTTCTCAAAGTTATCCTTTGCTGCAACAACTGCAGCCCTCTCGACAGCATAATTACCCTGGGCTACACTCTGAAACACCTTTGCATTGCCATTATTGAACATTGCGAGTTCGTTTGCCATATAAAGACGGAGTTCCTTGATACGCGCATACCCTTCGGCTGCATCAAGCTTCAACAAATACTTTTCATAGATATCCTTCTCCTTTTCATATGCATGAGACACCATTTTATTCGCATACGCACTCAGGTATTCTGCCTGCGCCTTGTCCAAAGCATTAAACTGTTCAGGAACAATATTCTTTGCCTTTGCCATTTTGAGTTCCGAACTGCTCTTTGAGTTGATTTCGGTCAATGCCGAATTCAGTGAATTATCCAATGAATACAGTTCCTCATAGGATGACGCACCAGAAATCTTTGACAAATACTCGGCATAGAGTGAAATCTGCTCTTTTATGACAATAGTCATGAACTTGTTCAAATAGGCACGTGTATAATCCGATTCAGCCTTGGCCAGTGCTTTTTCACCACTGCTGTTATTGCTTTTGGATTTATTGCCTTCGACCATTTTCCGTCCGTTATCCTTAATAAAAGTCACCAATTCTTTCTCAAGCCTATCATTCAAGTCTTTTAGGCTATTATATGATGAAGCCGTATCAATTTTCGACTTGTACTCTTTGTAGATATCAGCCTGCGCCTCGTACACATCACCATCAAAAACAGTGCACGCCACCGGCAAAACTGTCAAGAAAGCCATAAAAATGCCTTTGACAAAAGCACAACAAGAAGTAACATTGGTGAGTTTTGTAAATCCATCCATATTCCGAGAATATTTTATACCGCGAAAATAACAAAATATTTCAACCTGACAAAGACTATCCCATTCTATTCACAACGATAATGACCAACCAGACACCTATAATAAAAGACAGCAAAGTGTCTGTAAAATACGCCATTGCCGCAGTGACTTCACGCAAATTGCGAGTTACTGCCTGCCGCACTGCATGTATGCGTCCAACAATGCTGCCGAATATGCAGCAACAGCCTCCTCAAGCAACTTCAAGGAAACCTCATATTTCAGAATACCGACACTGTCTCCAGAGTTTACACAAGCAATATATTCAGCCATAGCTTCACTGTTTTCAAGAGCATCTAGAGTATTCTGAATCTCTGTTTCGATAAGTTCAACCTCACTTTCATTTTTCACATTCTTGAGTTTTACTGTTGCCTTGTCATAAGCCTCAGCACCCAGTTCGTAGACGTCCTTTTTCTCAACAGCAACCTCTTCTCTTGTTTCCGAAGGTCTAACCGTTTTTGTTTCGTCACATGCCGCCAAAAGGGACAAAGCCATAATGGCCATAAATATTTTTTTCATAAATAACATTTATTGTAGCCGGAACCTTGCCTAAACCGGGGCAAGCCGGCCATAGTTTCATCAAAACACCATCTTTAAGGATTACTGCGTGCGAGCTCTGCAACAGCAACAGAGACAGCATCCATATATCTGTCTGCAGCCTCCAGCACCGCCTTCATGCACTCTTCGCGTTCCTTGAAAGCCAAAGTATCCCCACTCTTCAATATGGCCATGCAGGACTCAAGCTCATCACTTACACCAACCGAGTCAATAAGGGCATACGTCCTTTGTACGATAGAAGCCAGTTCGTCCTCAGTCTTGGCATTCCTGACACCCTCTATTGCCTGTTCATATACCTTTACACCTGCTTCAAGCGCATTTTCCTCCTTTTGAACGGTTGTTTCTGCACTACAACCAGCCAAAAACACCATCAATGACAAACCACAAAAAAGACTTTTCATAAACAATATTACATATTATAGGTCATTTGACACGCAATTTAAATCCTTGCACTGTATCCCACAAAGAATCAACTGGCATAAATACAAAAAAAACGCAGATTCCTGCGTTTTTTTCACTGGAGCACATTGATTTATTCAGCATCCTCAGCATCGATAGCAGCAGCAAGTGCAGCTAAAATAAAACTGTTCTGTGCTTCTTCACAAGCACACTTTGCCGCCTCGAGTTCTTTAAGAGCCGCTGTATCATTTGCCTCAACAAGAGCCTCATAAGCCTTCCACTCTTCACCCTGCTCAATAGCATTGATCTCATCCTCTACCGAAATGATGATAGCCTCAACTTCATCAACATTCTGAACAGCAGAAACTTTCTCAGTAGCTTTATTAAAAACCTTTGTCTTCTGCTCAAAGACGTTACCGGCACAACTTGCCAACACCATAACGGCCATAATTGCCATCAAAAACTTTTTCATAATTGCTAAAATTTAATTATTCGAATCATTTACACAAGTAGCCTGGGAGAGTTGCGACAAAATCACATTAATCTACGGCACACGCAGAACAGTCATTACTCCCGTACAACAAACAAACCATGCAGGCAACACAAAGATATGTAAAATTCTATTCAAGCAAACCATTTCTAAAACAAAAAAGGGAATTTTGACAAAAAAGTGTTTTCTTCTTTAAAAATGAAACAAATATTGAATGGTTATTGACTTATTACAAGTAAATTCGCATCCGTTATGAACAGATTCATTGAAGCGATACTGCCACTCCCTTTACAAGGGACATTCACATACAGCATACCCGACACAATCAAGGAGAGGATTGCGGTAGGTTGTCGTGTGTCCGTACCACTTGGCGAAAAGAAGAGCTACACGGCACTCGTCTGTGAAATTCATGACAGGGAGCCAGAAGGGTACAGCATAAAGCCCATAAAAGAGCTACTAGACGAGGCTCCCATAATTACTGCAGGCCAGTTGCAACTATGGGACTGGATTGCAAGATACTACCTGTGTTCTCTTGGAGAAATATACAAGGCTGCCGTTCCGCAAGGTCTCAAAGGCGAATTCAAGCCAAAGACAGAGCAACGCGTCAGACTTGCCTCTAAATGGAAAAAAGAGAAAGATGTAAACATACTCTTGCAGACGCTTTCCCGTTCACCACGACAGAAGCGACTGTTGGGCACATTCCTCTCACTTACCGATGCTTTCTCGGGCACTCCAGCCGAAATCAGCAAGCACAAACTCATTGAAGCGGCACAAGTATCGCCCAATATATACAAGGAACTGAAAGATAAGGGTATACTTGAGACTTATGAAGTTGAAATAGGGCGTCTTGTCCATGACCGGCAACCGGTTTCGCCACGTAACAGCCTCAACCCTGCGCAACAGAAGGCATTTGATGAAATCAAGAACAGTTTCAATGAGAAGAATGTAACACTGCTGCACGGAGTCACCTCAGCCGGCAAGACCGAAATCTACATACATCTGATTGCCGAAGCCCTTGAAAGAGGTGAGCAGGTACTGTACATGTTGCCTGAGATTGCACTCACAAAACAGATTGTGGAACGACTAAGAAACGTCTTCGGCAACAGAATAGGGCTCTACCACTCAAAATTCTCCGATGCGGAAAGGGTCGAAATTTGGAAAAAACAGCTCAGCGACGAGCCATACGACATAATTCTGGGAGTACGTTCCTCGGTATTCCTTCCGTTCACACGACTGGGACTTGTCGTTGTTGACGAAGAACACGAGAACAGCTACAAGCAACAGGAACCGGCTCCACGTTACAATGCGCGCAATGCAGCCATAGTTCTGGCATCGCTGTTCGGAGCAAAGACACTGCTAGGAACTGCAACCCCCTCGGTAGAGAGCTACTACAATGCGGTGACAGGCAAGTATGCATTAGTGAGCCTCACGACAAGACACCGTCTGGTAAAGCTGCCGCATATAGAAGTCATCGATATGGCCGAATACCAGCGCCGCAAACTTGTTACAGGACCATTTTCCGACCCACTTGTCGAGGCAATGAGTGATGCTTTAAAAAACGGACAGCAGATAATACTGTTCCAGAACCGCCGCGGCTATGCCCCACTTCTGGAGTGCAGAACCTGCGGTTGGGTCCCCAAATGCAAACACTGCGATGTGAGCCTCACCTTGCACAAGAGTGCCGGCAAGCTCGAATGCCACTACTGCGGATACACCATACCCGCACCGGTACATTGCCCCAACTGCGAGGAGAGGAACTTCACGAATCTTGGCTACGGCACAGAGAAGATAGAGGATGACCTGCAGAACATTTTTCCCGAAGCGAGAATCAAGCGCATGGACCTTGATACCACGCGCACAAGAACCGCGTACGAAAAGATTATCGCCGATTTCCAGCAAGGAAAGACCGACATTCTCATCGGCACGCAAATGGTTTCCAAAGGCCTAGACTTTGATAATGTGGCTGTAGTGGGCATAATAAACGCCGACACCCTGCTCAACTACCCCGATTTCCGCGCGACAGAGAGAGCATTCCAGCTGATGGCACAGGTTGCAGGCAGAGCCGGCAGAAAAGGCGGGCAAGGCAAAGTATTCCTGCAGACAAAAATGAGTGATGCTCCGGTAATCCCGTTCATTGTAGGCAATGACTATCAATCATTCTACGACCAACAGATAGGAGAACGAATGCTATTCCATTATCCTCCTTTTCATCGGCTTGTTTACATATATATCAAGCACAGGGATGTACAGCTGCTAGAGGAGTTTGCAACCCTACTTGGCAAGCACATGCGAAAAATCTTCGACGAACGCATACTGGGTCCCGACCTGCCACCTGTAGCGAGGGTAAAGCAACTGTACATACGTAAGATTGTGCTTAAGGTCGAGAACTCCCTTTCGCAATACAAGATCAATGAATTGCTGCTGAACCTGCAGAAAGCATATTTGAGCCAGCCACGCTACCGTTCAATAACGATGTACTACGATGTAGACCCAATGTAGAAAGAATATAAAAGCGGGCGACCCAAAAGAAAAACGGGACGCCCACTTTTGTCATGAGGTTGAATAAAAAGAGTTGTGTTTAGGCGTGCGAAGCCTGAAAAAGCGCAACCGACGCTGTAATGCGAGAGCAGAGAGTGCCCGCATTCTATGCCGAGTTACGAGGAGGAAAAGCCACTTAGTGGGTTAATTTACTAAGCGTAAATGAGCATTTTGAGGGCGAGCACAACAACAAAAGAGCCTTTTTAGTCATCCTCATAATGCAGTCAGGTCAAATCACTTCTTTACATTCATACTTGCCTTAACAAGATATACAATGAGGAATAGATACGCAACAATGGCAATAGCCTCACTCCAATAAGATGACAGCCATGCCTCATTCACTAGATTTATTCCGCCGAATCGCAGACCGGCACTCAGCACACCCATGAGTGCACCGCCGGCAATGAATCCCGATGCAAGCAGAGTACACTTCTCGCCACGTTCGTTATTCAGTGCAGAATCCTTGCTACGTGTTGTCACGTACCAGTTGATGAGTCCACCTACAAGAAGAGGGAGATTCAGTTCCAGTGGAATGAACATACCGAGTGCAAAAGGCAGAGCAGGTACCTTGCATACAGTGAGAATCAATGCCAGAGCAGCACCGATACCATAAAGCAGCCATGGAGCACCTACACCGTTCATCAAAGGATCAATGACTGCAGCCATAGCGTTTGCCTGTGGCGCTGCAAGTTCACCGCTGGTAAATCCATAAGTCTTGTTAAGAATCATTATGACACCGGCAACAGTAGCCGCTGAAACAAGTGTTCCCAGGAACTTCCAGGTCTGCTGCTTGGCAGGAGTGCTGCCCAACCAGTAACCTATCTTGAGGTCTGTAATGAAACCGCCGGCCATTGATAGTGCAGTACATACCACTCCACCCATAATAAGTGCGGCAACCATGCCCGATGAGCCCTTCAAGCCTACGGCAACCATAATTACCGAAGCAAGGATAAGAGTCATCAATGTCATTCCCGATACAGGGTTTGAACCCACAATGGCAATTGCATTGGCAGCGACAGTGGTAAAGAGGAACGATATTACAGCAACAAGCAATACGGCAACAACACTGTGAAGAATGTTGCCGTTCATTACATCAAGCACAAAGAAGACAAACACCAGCAATAGAGTGAATATTGAACCGAAGAGAACAACCTTCATTGAGAGATCCTTCTGTGTACGTTCAACGTTGCCGCCATCCTTCTTGCCACCGATTTCACGCGCAGCAAGTCCTACTGCACTTTTAATGATACCCCAGGACTTGAATATACCGATTACGCCGGCCATGGCAATACCACCGATACCAATGCTCTTGGCATACTCCTTGAAGATAAGCTCAGGCGACATCTCACCCACAGTCATTGTAATGTCCGGATTCCACGCATTGAGCACCTGGTCACCAAAGACAAGCGACATTCCCGGAATGATTACTAGCCACACTGCCAGTGAACCCACGCAGATGATTATTGCATACTTGAGACCGATGATACATCCAAGACCAAGCACAGCAGCGCCTACATTGATTTTAAGGACAATCTTCGCCTTGTCGGCAAGCACCTCACCCCAACCTACGATACGTGTTGTCACATTCTCGTTCCACCAGCCGAAAGTTGCAACAATGAAGTCATAGAGTCCACCAATCAGTCCGGCGATGAGCAGAGGCTTTGCCTGGCTGCCACCCTTCTCGCCCGAGATAAGCACCTGTGTACTTGCGGTAGCCTCGGGGAAAGGATATTCACCATGCTTCTCCTTCACGAAATACTTGCGGAATGGAATAAGGAACAGGATGCCCAGGATACCGCCAAGCAATGAACTGATGAACATCTGCATGAAGTTCACAGTCATCTCGGGATACTTTGCCTTCAGTATATACAGCGCCGGCAATGTAAAGATAGCACCGGCAACAATCACACCCGAGCAGGCACCAATGGACTGTATAATCACATTCTCTCCAAGCGCCCCTTTACGCTTTGCAAGAGTCGACATACCAACAGCAATGATAGCTATGGGAATTGCAGCCTCAAATACCTGACCAACCTTAAGGCCAAGGTATGCCGATGCTGCAGAGAACAGCACAGCCATAAGTATACCCCATGATACGGACCAGAAATTGACCTCGGGATAGTTTTTGTCGGGCGACATCAGAGGTTTGTACTCCTCGCCCTCGTTCAATGGACGGAACGCATTCTCAGGCAATCCAACCGGTTTTTCATTTTCCTGTTTCATTTTCTATGTTTTAATGTTTAGACTTTTAAAAGCTACTTCACGATTGTTTGATATAAGGAATCTGTCACAAATCTATTTATTCCTTATTAGATGTTTGATAGCATCTATTGGATAATACAAAAGCATTCTTGGACCTGACCAACGCATTACAGCGCGCATCCTTTCACGCATCTGTGGCTTGTAGCAATGCACCGGGCACTTCTGGCAAGTGCTCTTGCCATTGCCAAACTTGCAGTGTTCGAGCCTTGTATGGGCATACTCAAGCAGCTCAAGACAGTTGGGGCACAGTTCCTTGTTCCCCTCCTTCTTGCGGCAATAGAGCGCAATCATTTTTGCTACCGTGCATTTTTCCTCTTCAATGCGTGTCATTGCTTTGTATATTCAGCCTACGAAGATAGTAAAAAATATGTAAACAAGGTCAACAAAGCAGAGTTCTTTCACCGCATTAAAGTAAAGGATGAATAACAGTAAGGGCGAACACGCCGGTTCGCCCTTACTGTATATATACTCTGTTATCAGCACTCTATCCCTTAAGTTGCTTGTACGTTGTCTTTGGAAAGCGTGCAGCGGTTGTCTCGTCAAGACGGCGTACAGGCGTACTGTGCGGTGCGGTCTTGACAACATCGGGGTTTTCAATTGCCTCGGCAGCTACCTTCTTCATCACTGCAATGAACTCATCGAGTGTCTCCTTGCTCTCGGTCTCAGTGGGCTCAATCATGATGCTCTGATGGAACAGCAAGGGGAAGTAGATGGTTGGTGCATGGTATCCGTAGTCGAGCAGGCGCTTTGCTATGTCAAGTGTTGTAACGCCTGTTGACTTGTCGGCAAGGCCGTCGAACACGAATTCGTGCTTGCAAACTCCTTCTATTGGCAAGTAGTACTCGTTCTTGAGTGACTCCTTCACATAGTTGGCATTGAGCACAGCAAGCGGTCCCACCATCTTCACGTTCTCGCGGCCGAGAGTGAGGATATATGTATATGCCCTCAACAACACGCCGAAGTTACCGAGGAAGTTGGATACATAGCCTGCCGACTTGTCATCGGTATCAATATAGTACTTGCCTGCTGCATCCTTCTTCACTTGCGGGTTGGGCAACAGTGCCTCAAGGCCTGCACGCACACCTACAGGGCCGTCGCCGGGGCCACCGCCACCGTGAGGTGTCGAGAAGGTCTTGTGAAGGTTAATGTGCATGAAGTCGAAGCCCATGTCACCGGGACGGCACTTGCCGAGCACTGCATTGAGGTTTGCTCCATCGTAGTAGAGCAAGCCGCCACACTCATGTACAAGGCGCGCAATCTCGGGGATTTTGGTCTCGAAGATACCAAGGGTGTTGGGGTTGGTCATCATGATGCCGGCTACGGTGTCATCGAGCAGCGGTTTCAAATCCTCAACATCGACAGTGCCTTTAGGTGTAGACTTCACCTCTACAATCTCAAGGCCGCAGACTGCCGCACTTGCGGGGTTGGTACCGTGCGCGCTGTCGGGAACTATCACCTTGGTGCGCTTGAAATCGCCGCGCTGCTCATGATAGGAACGCATAATCATAAGGCCTGTAAGCTCGCCATGTGCACCGGCATATGGGTTAAGGGTGAATGCCGAGAGGCCGCTGATTTCGGCAAGCGACTCGGCAAGGCTATAGTACACTTCAAGGGCACCTTGCGCTGCCTCTACCGGAGTTGCCGGATGCAGACGTGCGAATGACGGCAATGCGCTTATCTCCTCGTTGATGCGGGGATTGTACTTCATGGTACAGCTGCCAAGCGGGTAGAAACCGGTGTCGACACCGAAGTTCTTGTTCGAGAGATTGGTAAAGTGACGTACAACGTCGAACTCGGTAACCTGTGGAAGTTCGGGCGCAGTACCGCGCTTGAGGTCCGCAGGCAACTGGCACATGCAGTGCTGTTCCTTGAGCCCGTTCTTTGGAAGAGAATATCCAGCCCTGCCCTCTTTAGAGAGTTCGAATATCAATCGGTCATAATTGCGTATCATAGTATCTCCTCCTTATATTAAATGTTATTCACTATTTCAACGAACCTGTCAATCTGCTCCTTGGTGCGCTGTTCGGTAACGCAAATAAGCAGCATGTCATCGGCAATGCGCACGCCGCCGAGGATTCCTACTGCAAGCAGGGCTTCAAGAACCTGCTGCGCGGGAACGGTTGTCTTCACGGCAAATTCGTTGAAGAAAGGTTTATCGAACGCCATTGCGCACTTACCCGTAGCCACAAGTTGCTGAGCAAGGTAGTGCGCACCGCTGTATGAGAGTGAACATGCCTCGCTGATGCCCTTATGTCCCATTACCGACATGTAAATGGTTACATAAAGTGCCATGAGTGACTGGTTGGAGCAGATGTTGCTGTTTGCCTTTTCACGGCGTATGTGCTGCTCGCGTGCCTGCAGCGTGAGCACGAATGCACGCTTGCCGTCAACATCGGTGGTTGCACCTACAATGCGTCCGGGCAACTTGCGCACGTGTGCGTTGACACATGCGAGGTAACCCACGTATGGGCCGCCGTAGGTCATTGGTATTCCAAGTGACTGTGCATCGCCACATGCGATGTCGGCGCCCCACTCTGCCGGGGTCTTGAGAACGGAAAGCGTCGACAACTTGGCATTCATTACAAACTGCGTCTTCTTGGCGTGGCACATGTCGGCCACACCTGTATAATCCTCAACAATGCCATAGTAGTTAGGCTGGGCAAGGATTACACCGGCAACGTCATCGGCAGCAAGCTTTGCCTCAAGGTCAGCAAGGTCAGTTATGCCATCCTTCTCGGCAATGGTCTCAATGACAACACCCTGATACTTGGCATATGTCTCCACAACACACTTTACCTTGGGGTCTAGTGTTGCCGAAACAAGGACCTTATTACGTTTCTTGGCAATGGCAACACACATCATCATGGCCTCGGCTGTGGCTGTAGTGCCGTCGTACATCGATGCGTTTGTGACATCCATTCCTGTAAGCTCGCAAATCATCGACTGGTACTCGAAAATGTACTGCAGAGTACCCTGCGAAATCTCGGGCTGATAAGGAGTGTATGCAGTAAGGAACTCTCCACGGGAGATTATGGGAGCAACCACCGACGGAGAATAATGGTCCTCGACACCTGCACCCGCAAAGCACACAAGGTCGCTGTTGCGTTTGCCCAGTGCCTCAAAATAGTTGCGTACTTCAACCTCGGACATAGCCTCGGGGAGGTTGAACTCGCGGTTGAACAGCAGTTGCTGTGGTATTTCGCCAAAGAGTTCGTCCATGGACTTAACCCCGGCAACAGCAAGCATCTGTTCTATATCCTGTTGGGTATGAGGAAAATATTTCATAGCTGACGGATTTATTTACCCCTCCGGTTTTCAACCACCTCCCCTAAGACTGGGGAGGAATAAAACATTGCAGTTTATCAAGAGGTTTTATTGTCCCCCTGTTTTAGGGGGACTAGGCAGGTACTGCCGGATGGGGGGTATTGAAATTCATTCGCCTATAGCCGCCTTATACGCCTCTGCATCCATAAGGTTCTCAACCTCTGAAGGATCGGAAAGCTGTACCTTTATAATCCAGTTTGCGTATGGGTCGTTGTTGATGAGTTCGGGGCTGTCGTTTAGTGCTTCGTTGACCTCGACTACAGTTCCACTTACAGGGCAGATAAGGTCGCTGGCAGCCTTCACACTCTCAACGGCGCCAAAATCCTCGCCTGCGGTCACCTCGTCGTCAACCTCGGGCATGTCAACATAAACCACGTTGCCAAGCTCGTGCTGTGCGTAGTCTGTGATACCTACATAACCGTACTCACCCTCTACCTTTACATACTCGTGTGACTCTGCATAATAAAGTCCTTCTAAAATTGTACTCATAATAAAAATTTTAATGGTTAGTTAGTTAAGTTCTTCTTTTTTTGTACCTATCACCCTTTTTGCCCCTCCCATTATGGGGAGGGTTCGGGTGGGGCCTTTTATTTCTTGTAATTCTTGTCGTAGAATCGTTTCTTGGTAACAATACCGGGGAACACTTTCTTGCGGATGCGAACGGCAACCTCGGTGTCGAGTTTGGTGTAATCAATGTCGAGCATTGCCATGCATACACTCTTGCCTGTAGATATGGAGTTGTAGCCTGTGGTAACAACACCGATGACCTTGCCGTCGGCCTCTACCTCATACCCGTGACGCGGAATGGCCTTGTCCTTGAGTTCAATACCCACAATCTTACGTTTGAGACCATCGGCCTTCTGTGCAACAAGCGCATCGCGCCCGATGAACTCCTTGTCGAGTTTTGCAAACATGCCGAGACCTGCCTCAAGAGGAGTAATCTCGTCGGTAAGTTCATCGCCATAGAGTGGCAGACCTACCTCGAAACGCAATGTATCACGACAACCAAGGCCGCAGGGTTTTACCTCACCACTGCCCACAAGTTTGTCCCACACTTCGTTTGTAAATGCATGTGAGGCATAAATCTCAAAGCCGTCCTCGCCTGTGTATCCTGTGCGGCTGATGATGATTGTCTCGCCGGCAACCTCAACTTCCTTGCATGTATAAAAGGCAAGGTCGCTACAAGGTATACCAAGAATGCGTTCAATAATCTCCTCGGTCTTTGGACCCTGTACGGCAACTTCGCCATATCTTTCACTCAGGTTCTCGGCTGTAACGTCATAATCCTTGGCATGCCGGGTAATCCAGGCGACATCCTTTTCAATATTAGAGGCGTTGATGACAAGGAAATAGCGCTGAGGAGCCATCTTGTACACAAGAAGGTCATCGACTACTCCACCTGACGGGTGACACATCATACCGTAGTATATCTTGCCGTCAGGGGCATCGGTTATGTCATTGGTAAAGATATGGTTCACGAACTTTTCACTCTCGGGGCCGGTAACAAGCACTTCGCCCATGTGCGATACATCAAAGATGCCGCATGCCTGGCGCACTGCGTTATGCTCATCGACAATTCCGGTATACTGGATTGGCATGTCAAAACCTCCGAACGGGCTGATGAGTGCACCTAGCGCCACATGCTTGTCATAGAGACAGGTTCTTTTGTTTTCCATAAAATCAGTCAGTTAATAAGTTTATAAGTTGTTCTTTCTTCATGTTCATTATTACCGCGCCGCAATCGATGCCTTCGAGTGCACTTTGCAGTGCCTCGCGTTCAAGGGATACCCCTTTTAGTTTGGAGAGCAGCATGCTGTCAATGTCACCCACAATAAAGAAATCGCCGGCAAGGTCCACTTTGCGTATCCTGCCATCCTTGGCATCGATACTTACGCGGAACTCGCCAACGCCGTCAATGCGCACATTTCTGGTTATCGAATAAGCGGGGTTGTTGCCCTGAATGAATTCGGGTGTATAATACTCCTTTTCTATTGCTTCAACGGCAGCGATGTCTTCGGCAGTGAGCACATGCACGCTGTCGCACAGTTCGCTGCGGAAGAATGCCTTGAGTTCTTCAATGGAGAGTGATATATATTGGTTGAGGGTTGTCACATGCTGTCGCACCGAACTGACGCCTTTGCTCTTGAGCTTGGCATCGGAAGGTGTTGTAGCACGCACCATGTGTTCGAGATTGGTATCGTAGAGCATTGTGCCGTGCACTATGCTACGCCCCGGAAGGTGGTAGAATGCATTGCCCGATACCTTCTTGCCGTCGATGAGGATGTCGTTGCGGCCTGTGGTACGCGCATCCACGCCCAGTTTCTGCAGGGCATGCTCCACCATGAGCATGTAACGGTTGAATGTAAAGTTTACGTTGGAAGATGGGGTGATATAAGAGAGCATGATGTTGCTCTTGTCGGCATATACGCAACCGCCACCGCTTTTACGGCGATAGGTCTGTATGCCGTTCTCTTTACAGTAGCCCCTGTCAACTTCACTGTCAATGAGTTGATTGCGTCCAAAGATTACTGTTGGCTGCACTTGCCACATAAAAAAGTAGTCTTGCGCGGGAAATTCCCGTGCAACATACTCCTCCATTGCAAGATAGAACGGCAGGCGGTACTCCTTCTCTTCTGGGAGAGTTAAATATATCATCTCTTGTCCCGACTAAGTCCTATGTCCACAAATTTATTAAAAGATATTCTATTTGCAACATTTGAAATGTTATTTTTTATAAAAGGAATATTTAGTCTCACAGAATCTGATAATCCACGGCTAAAAAGGACAAAAAAATAGTGCACTGCAGCAGCAGTGCACTATTTTAAAATATACTGTCTCTTACTTCGCAACAGCCTCAAGACGCTTGAGAATAGAGAAGATGAACAATGCTGAGACAAGACATACTGCAATAAGTACACCCCATACAATGTAGAGTTCCATACCCCACAATAAACCAGGGATAGAAATAAGGAAGTTACCGATTGCGGTAGCAACGAACCAGCCACCCATCATCATACCCTTGTACTTTGGAGGAGCAACCTTGCTGACGAAAGAGATACCGATTGGAGAGAGCAAGAGCTCTGCAATTGTCAACACGAGGTATGTGCTGATGAGCCAGTTTGGTGAAACCAATGTGGCTGTACCTGCCTCAATATTAGCCAACTGCTCCGACTGTACCGGCAATCCCCAAGAACCAATCATAAGTATTACGAACGCAACAGCTGCAACAAGCATACCCAGACCTATCTTCATTGGAGAAGAAGGCTCTTTGCCCTTCTTTGCAAGAGAGTTGAACACCAACATTACGATAGGTGTCAACGCTACAACAAAGCAAGGATTGAACTGCTGGAAGATAGGAGCTTCAACGCCGACAAAACCCGTAACATTCATCGCACGATACACAAGAACGCCACCGGCTGCAAGCATCAATATTGAAGAGAAAATTTTTCCCTGCCCCTCATCTGTTTGTGTAAAGCAGAACACACCGGCTACAAGAGTAATTAGCAATGCAAGATTAACTGTGTTAGACTCAATTACGCTAGAGTTATAAATTAATGCTGCAGCAGCCACCAATGACAACAGTGTAAAGAAACTTTTTGCTCTTTTGTTTGATATCTGGAATACACCCAATACACCATAAACAATAAGGATAATCAACACAAGGTTCCAAATGCTTCTCATCTCGGTAAAACTAAATGAACCGCTGAGGAAAAGACTCATAAAGCCACTCTCAGAAGTAGCTGTATACTCGCGTGCGAACTGATTCATTGTGATACCGTTCTGGTGGAATGCCATCCAGAAGAAGATAACCACAGCAAACACAAGGCAGAGACAAACGATACGTTCCTTGGTCTGCGCTGGCGTCAACTGCTCCTCAACAATCTCTGCATCACCCTTGGCAACAACCTTTGCACGGTCAGCGTGAGCAAAGGTACCACGGAATGCGTAGTAGATGATGATTGAAATAATCAATGATACACAAGCAACGGCAAATGCAAAGTGATAAGAATCAGCCTTGCTCACAGCATAATCGGACTGCACCCAAGCCATAATGCTAAGAGCAGCAGCGGCTGCGAACATAGAACCGATGTTGATTGCCATGTAGAAGATACTGAAACCCTCGTCGCGCTTTGCCGAATATTTGGGGTCATCATACAAGTTACCAACAAGCACCTGCAAGTTACCTTTGAACAAACCTGTACCCACACACACGAACAAAAGTGCAAGCACCATTACTCCAAGAGCCATGCCACCGGCACCAAGAGGCAAAGCAAGCAACAGATAACCCAAAAACATTACGAAGATACCGGTTGTCACCATTTTACCGAAACCGAACTTGTCGGCAAGCATACCACCGAAAAGAGGCACGAAATAAACTACACCAAGGAAAGTTGCCTGGATAGTACTTGAGGTTCCCATTGAGAAACCGAAGTTGTCCTGCAGAAAGAACAGGAACACTGCCAACATGGTGTAGTAGCCGAAGCGTTCACCGGTGTTGGCAAGGGCTAACGCCCATAGACCTTTAGGATGTCCTTCAAACATAGATAGATTAGAATTAAAGTTAATAAATATTTCCCATTCAGATGGCACCCGTTCAACGCATCAGGCGGTACGGGTGCAAAATTTTCTGCAAACTTAGCAAAAATGAAAGAGAAATCAAAAAGAAAATATACTATAATACTATAATTTATATAAAAAACTTGCAGCGCACTACGTTTTCGCCGACACACATTAGCACATGTAAAGATTAGCAACCCTATTCGCCACAATAATGATTGAATTGTGACATAAATTCTTACAAATTGCACCAATCATTCAAGAATGCATAAACCGATAAAAGACATCGCACACCCAAGGCGTATAGCCGGAAAAACACAAATCGGTCAATGTAAAAAACCGCCGGGAGAAAAAGATTAAACCTGGATACTTTAAGATTAAAAGCAGAAGCAACACAATTAATGTAAAACATTGTCTATAAACATATATGTTTTTATAAATCAATAAATTACAATCTTGGTTAAAAAATAAAAAAACGAGTATCTACACAGCACTTACGCAGTCTTATATCCGCATAGTTTAAAGACGACACATACAACCTACCACACACAGCAACAACACTAATTCCACACATCAACCATACCACGTTAATTGTATTTATTACAGCTGTTTATAAAAACAAGAATAGAAATAAACCAGACATAGGAAAACAGAAAAGGCTTAATCATCAGCGAATTTGCGTCATTAATTTTGTTGTTCGCGCGAATTATATTATCTTCGCCGAATAAAAGGGAAACAACAAAATAAATCATACAGACATGAGTGATCAGAGATACATGATGCGTGGCGTATCTGCCTCAAAAGAGGATGTACATAACGCCATCAAGAACATTGACAAAGGTCTTTACCCAAAGGCATTCTGCAAAATCATCCCCGATATCCTCGGCGGTGACCCCGAGTACTGCAACATCATGCACGCCGACGGCGCCGGCACAAAGTCTTCGCTTGCCTACCTCTATTGGAAGGAGACAGGCGACATCAGTGTCTGGAAGGGAATTGCACAGGATGCACTCATCATGAACATTGACGACCTGCTCTGCGTGGGAGCAACCGACAACATCCTTGTATCGTCAACAATAGGCCGCAACAAACTGCTCGTTCCGGGCGAGGTAATCTCGGCCATCATAAATGGAACTGACGAACTGCTTGCCGAGCTCCGCGAAATGGGCGTGGGCGTATATGCTACAGGCGGTGAGACTGCCGACGTGGGCGACCTTGTACGCACTATCATTGTGGACAGCACCGTGACATGCCGCATGAAGCGAAGCGATGTCATTGACAACGCCAACATTGCGGGCGGCGATGTTATTGTAGGTATGGCGTCATACGGCCAGGCAAAATACGAGAAAGAGTACAACGGCGGTATGGGCAGCAACGGACTGACATCGGCACGCCATGACGTGTTCAGCAAGTATCTCGCCGAGAAATATCCCGAGAGCTACGACAAAGGCGTTCCTGCCGAACTGATTTATTCAGGAGGCCTTAAACTTACCGACGAGGTTGAGGATTCTCCAATTGATGCCGGCAAGCTGGTACTCTCGCCAACAAGGACATACGCACCCGTTGTAAAGAAAATGCTTGATGCATTGCGCCCCGAGATTCACGGCATGGTACACTGTTCGGGCGGTGCGCAGACCAAGGTGATGCACTTTGTAGAGAACAAGAGAGTCATCAAGGATAACCTCTTCCCCATTCCACCGCTGTTCAAGACAATCAAGGAACAGAGTGGCACTGATTGGGCCGAGATGTACAAGGTATTCAACATGGGACACCGTCTTGAGGTATACGTAAAGCCTGAGCACGCCGAGGAAATCATTGCAATAAGCAAGAGTTTCGGCGTTGATGCACAGATTATCGGCCGCGTCGAGGAGTGTGACCACAACGAGTTGATAATAGAGAGCCCTTACGGCACTTTCAAATACTAACAACCACTGCTGTGTCATCCTGAAAGTACGTGAAGGATCTCAGAATAGAGTTTTATGGGTTAATGAATAATGTCTATTAAATAAAGATAAGTAATACTTTAGTTGTCGACCCACTTATGTCTGTCGTTCCGAACCTTGTATGAGGAATCTTTTAAACAAAAAAAGAGATACCTCACGTTTGTTTGATATGATACCAATACGGATTTTTCTAAGTTTTAGGTCAACTTCTGTATTACCCTTAAAATTACCACACAA
>JAZQZM010000032.1:0-36774 GCA_045634085.1 Bacteroidaceae bacterium | reverse complement strand
CTTCAATATCGCGATATATTTTTCAACCTGTGCGTAATCTTTTTTTTGAGTATAGGCATTCAAGACTTTGGCAAGGCAATTGTAATAGCTGTTCTGTCGCCCCACTGCTTTGTACAGTTCTGCGGCCTTAAGTAGGACATCAATCTCTTTATCCCACTCAAACAACAATTCCTGTATTCTGCCCTGTGAAAAATACAGGTTCGCTTTGGTCAGCAAGTCTTCCGAATCGGCACCTTGCTCTATGCCCTCACAAAAACAGGTCATTGCCTGAGCCACATTACCTTGATTTTCGTATATCCTGCCCTGATAATAGCAGGTACGCAGTCTATCGGTTGCAGAACCATTATCCTTATAATAATCTATGGCCGGCTGAAGTACCTCAAAGTCGGTCTTGTCTATGACATTCTTATCAAATGCCATAGACAACAGCAAAGCGTGCTTTGCCTTCTCCTCTTTACTCGACAGTTCTTCGGTATCAATCCTCTCAAGGACAGCCAATGCACTATCAGGCCTTTGTACAATAAAGGTTTCTACCTGCATCAGTGTTTCCCAATGCTTCGAGTGTCTGTTACAAGCCACCAGACAGAGTGCAAGAATGATGATTGATATGTAGTGCCTCATAAAATCCGCTTACAAATGCTTTATAACTGCAAATGTAAGCGAAATATCCCAAAAATCAATACACCTTTGGGATTTGTACAATGCCCTTGCGTGGCGATTGAGGGAGAGTCTCGCACAAATAAACGGCATAGAGCTATTGACAATCAAAGACACCGCTTTGCATCTTGTATTTACCAAGAAGAAAGGTAAGGAGTGAGCCGGTTAACACGAACGTACCATTACCGTCAACGTGACCTTTTGAAAAACATATAGCCCACGACAACAATAAAAGTCAACAGTTCCGACAGCGGCAGTGCAAGCCACATGCCTTTCACATCCATCACCTCGGGCAGCAACAAAAAGGCCGGGAACAGGAATACCACTCCACGCAATAGGGCGAAAATTGTTGAAGCTGCAACCTTTTCAATGCTCTGCAGGTAGCCGATTGCAACAAGGTTCAGTATAAAGAAGAGGAAGCCGGTTGCAAAATATGGGAAGCCATCAATGGCAATCTGCGCTGCGGGGTCACTGTCGGCAATGAACAGATGCACAAGCTGCTCCGGGAAAAGCGTGAATGCAATGATTGAGAAAAGCGAGCTGATAACTGCCGCACGCCCTGAAATTGGGAGTGTGCGGTGTACCCTATCCCAGCGCCCTGCTCCATAGTTATAGCTGATAATAGGTTGTGCCGACTGCGCTATCGAATTGCCGAACATGAACACAAACGGTGTATAGTAACACGCAATACCGTATGCACCCACACCGGCATCGCCCAGATATTTCATAAAAACAAAGTTTCCGGCAAACAGCACTAGTGCCATTGTCACCTCGCCAAGCAGAGCTGAAAAACCTATGCGGCACTGATAGGCTATGTTTCTCAACGTCAAAGTGATGCTTGTGGGCGACATCTTCACACCACTCATCTTCAACGTGCGGGCATATTTCACCAGGTACACAAATGCCATCACGCCACCGACCATTGTGCTTATGGCCGAAGCTATGGCTGCACCCTTTACCCTCATTCCAAGCGGGAAGATGAAAAGCCAGTCAAAGAAGAAGTTGAGCAGAGCCGGCACCACGTTGCACCACATTGCAAATTTGGGAGCACCATCCAGGCGAATGACGAACAATCCCACCACCGACCACATCTGCATGATGCCTGCAGGAATGAGATATACCATATAATCCCTCACCAGCGGCATCAGCGTATCCGATGCACCAAGCATGTACGAAATTTCCTCGGGGGCAAGCAGTATGAATATCATTGCACCAATGACCACAAAGGTGGAGAACCACATAGCCTGTGTCACGTTAATACGTGCAGCCTTAACGTTGTTCTGCGACAAATGGATTGACGCCACAACCGAAGCACCCATTCCCACCATAAGCGCAAAGCCGGTGAGCACCTGGAATATAGGATAACAGATGTTTATGGCGGCAATACCGTTGCTACCCACTCCATGCCCCACAAAAATGCCGTCGACCACCGTCAACAGCGACCAACTCACCATTCCCAACAATGTGGGTATGAACATTTTTGTAAAAAGCTTTGAAATATTGGTTGTTCCAAAATCTATATCGTCCCTGCCTGCCATAATCCAAAAGTTTTAGTTAATCCCTAATTGTCAACTGATAAGCATCGCGTGCGTCACCGTTTACAAGATATATAACTCCGCAATATTCAAAACCATAACCACGCAGAATGTGGTGCATGATTACATTGTCGCGGTGCGTGTCAATGCGTATGGTTCCAGCATGCCCGAAAGCCCAGTCGAGCAGGCGGCGCGCATATCCTTTGCCTGGTGCAGCAACTGCAATGCGGTGGATTACATGATATGGATTCTCGTCGAGCCACTCTCCGCTTTCGATATATGAATATGTGGGGTCAGGACCCGGAATGAATGCCATTGTAGCCTCTATTGCACCACTCTCCCCTGATGAAGCAACGTAGCATACCCCACGTTCAATATCGTGACGTACTACATCTACCGACGGATAGCCGCTACCCCATTGGTTCATATTGCCACTTGCACGCATGATGCTCTTTGCCTCTTCAAACAGCTGCATCAGCGCAGGAATGTCATCGTATGTCGCTTTGCGAATGTGCATAATAGTTCATTGGTAATTTTGAACGTATGTGAAAAATCTTTGTATAAACTGCGCCCCTTTCTGTGGGGAAGGGGTACTGCGTGCGACCAATTGCCGTTGCTGTTGTCGAACCCTTGGTTTTAACCGCACTAAGTGCACTTGAAACTTGGCTACACTCGCTGTAAAAGCTAAAACAAGTTTTGCGTTTTGCTCGTTGGCACAAGTTTTCACCTTTCAGATTTCCGCTTTTACCTTTACTCCAAACTGTATTCTTCCTTCTCTTCTTCACTCAACGACCAATCATGTTCGGGGTCTTTATTGTACTTGTCCAAAAGTTCTTGCAATGATGGGAATGAATAAATGAATACCTCGTCGAAAAGGAATACTGCAAATATGCGATTCCCCTTAGGGTTGAATACAACTCTTTCTCTGATTTTGTCATCAGATAAGTCATACAGATTACTGCCATGTGCAAATGGTGTTATCATGCGTTGACCTGTTCTTGCATCCCAAACATAGGCCATACCATTATCGGACGCAGTAGCAATGTATTTGCCATCAGGACTAAACATGGCTGATGAGACATTACTTTCGTGCCACAAGACTGGTATTGTCATACGCCCGGTTTCCGCATCCCACACACGGGCTGTATTATCCCATGATACAGTAAGGATTAGTCCCCCCTCTGGGCTGAAAATCGCATCAGTGACGTTTGAATTATGTTTCAATGTTGCTGTTAAAGGTTTCCCCGACTTTGCATCCCATACACAGGCTGTATTGTCATCGGATGACGTCACAATAGATTTACCATCGGGACTGAAGTATGCGGAATTGACTTTGTCTTTATGAAGCAATGGATGGGTTACGGGCTTGCCGGTTTTTGCATTCCACACGCGCGCAGTCCCATCGTTCGACGCAGTAACGACATTTCTGCCATCCGGAGAAAATACAGCACCGTTGATTTCGTCACTATGACTCAAGGGCCCGGCAATTACTTTACCTGTCATTGCATCCCAGATATAAGAGGTTTTATCTTTTGATGCAGTTACAACATATTTCCCATTGGGGCTGAATTTGGCAGTATATACCTTGTCGGAATGGTACATGAAGGTTGTTATAAGTTCTGCATTTTTTGCATCCCATACACATGCCGTGTTGTCGGCCGAGGCAGTTACGATATATTTGTCATCTGGGCTGAACTGAGCCGAATAGACTCTATCCTTGTGAAACATCGGACTGATTGTCTGTTGAAGTGTTCTTGCATTCCACACGCAAATCTTATTGCCTTCTTCGGTCGTGACGATAGAATTGCCGTCATTACTAAAGTTAAGCGACTCTATCACTGCATTGTGCTTTATAACGTAATCGCTTTTTGCATCGGCCTCTTGAACAAACAGTTCCAAATAGTCATCAAGTGTTTTAGGCGCAGTCTCTTTAAACTCCCAGATATATGCACATTTATCCCTTGATGTAGTCATTATTTGCTTACCGTCTGGACTGAATATGGCAGAACTGACTTCATTCATATGAACCAAAGGATTTGTTGCATGTTCACATGTCCGGGTATCCCATATGTAGACGGTTTTGTTGTTCGCGAGTGTAAGAATAAATTTTTCATCCGGACTGAATTTTGCAGAAATAATTGAGGCTTTACATGACATCGGTTTCATTTCTGGTTTCCCGGTTTTTGTATTCCAGACGCGTGCAACCCCACATTGCATGTTCTTATCCCATGATGCTGTAAGAATACGCTTGCCATCTTTGCTGTAATCTATGGAATTGACTCTGGAATCATGTTGCAAATCGACCTTTATATCACCGCTTTCCACATCCCAGATATGCACTATACTGTCATTGTAAGATGTTGTTGCAATGGTTTCTCCATCTGGACTGTAAATTACTTCATCAAAGGATTTGTCATTATAAATATACGAATATTCTTCACCTGTTTTCGCATCCAATATATCGATTGAACAGTCATCCTCGACTGCAAGGAATTTGCCATCAGGAGTATAATGAACATCAATATTGCTTTCGTATTCTATGGGACCCAATACCCGATTGGACGTTTTGGTTTCAAATACAGTCACTTTCCAGGATTTACTTCTTTTAAACCTGTTTTTTAAGGCCTCATGTGGTGTGTGTGCAACCGCAACATATTCCCCATCTGGACTATATGAAAAAGAGCCAATGTAGTCTTCGCATGCGAATTTATTTAATTGTTTACCAGTTTGGGCATCCCATACGTAAATGAAATCATTATACATCGTGATGATTCTTTTGCCGTTGGGACTGAAGGCTACAAAGCCATTAAATCCGTCATGTAGCAACGGGGAACCTTTATGTATACCGGTTCTGGCATCCCAAATGCGGAGTGAGTAATCGACTGATGATGTGATGACACGTTTGCCGTCTACGGAAAATGTTGCCAAGTCAAGTTCGTCATTGTGCTGTAGAACTGTTCTACAGAAACTTTTTCCCATAATTGGTTTGTCGGCAATTCTCAATGAAGCTTCGGCGTCAACCGAAAATGGTCTATCAGGATTATCAAGATTCTTGGGTAAGGCATACAGGGCCATTCGCAAGGCTTTAGTTATATTTCCTTTGGCAAGTTCTTTCTCGACTTCACTTGCAAGATATTTTGATTGGGAAATAAGAAGTTTATCCTTTCCTCTTAGAATTTCTTCGTTGCGACGTGATATTTCTTCGTTTTTTTCTATTATTTCTGAATTAGTTCGGGTTATCTCTATGTTTTTCTGTTGGATTTCGGCATACTGTTTTTCAATCTCGTTGCTTTTCTGCAGAATCTCATCATGCTGCAATAATATCTCCTGATTCTTACCTTCTATTTCCTTGTTCAATTTAATGAAATAAGTAGCGACAATGGATGAGATAATGACTAATGAAATGGCTGCAGCACTCCAAATCACACGTTTTCTTCTCTGTTCCCGGTTGTAACGCTGCCATAAGGTGTCGAAACTGAGTCCGAACATACGTGCCACCACTTTGATTGCAGCAGCCTCGCGTCCCATCTCATTTATGTTTATACCCAATAGTTCCTTCTCGCCCTTGAGAGCACGTAAGGCAGGAGGGAAACATTCCGTTTGCGGGTCATTTGAGAAAGGTGTACCATCAATTATATATGGGATTATATATTTCTCGCGTCCTTGATTGATGAATGTCTCAATTTCTTTGTTGACCCAAGGGGATTGTGCTGATTTTGGTGAGCATACTACAATAAGGTATTTCGAATTGCCCAATGCCGTCTCAATTTCCTTTGCAAGGAAGCCACCCGACAACTCAAGGGAGTCGCGGAATATCGGGCGTATGGCCTTTGGAAGCGCTTTGTTCTCCTTCCTCAATTTGGCAGGCAAATGATAATCCTCAAGTTTACGGCGAAGCCACTCGGCCTGCTTTTCATCGCTACGTTGGTAGCTGATGAATGCAAAGTATTTTTTGTCCATTTGTGCTGTGCAGTTGTATAAAAGCAAAAGTATATAAATTTTAACAAACAACAATCAACAGAACGTTAATCTTTGTTTCTCGAATAACAAACAATCTTTATCGTTAAACAATATTAATTTTATTGTTTTTCTTTATTAATTTATTGTTTTACGATAATTTTGATATACATTTGAAATGCAATTTTAATTAATTTCTAAAACCTACTGATTTATGAAAACAAAGAGCTACAAAAAGATGATGGGAGTGACAATCTTCGCATCACTGCTGTGTGCAATGAGCATCGTATGGATAATCGCACAGAGTTATTGCATCAGTACGCAGAGTGGCGAGGGTTGCATCCATTGGCACGAGGAGCTGTATCCGTTACAACTTACAATCTTTATCGGACGCCTATTGTTCAAGACATCATTCTATGCACTCATCATTGTATTCCTTGCCAAGCAGCTGAAGGCTATCAAGAACGGAATACTTTTCCCCGGTGTCAACACAAGAATAATGTATGCCATAGCAGCTTGCTATTTCATTGGCGAGAGCTGCAGTGAGAATATCTCTACTTCATTGCTCTTTAACGGCAACACTGGTTCATTCGTCATCAATACTGACACATGGATATACACAGTATTGCTTGTTGTCTTTGCAATCATGTATAATATTGCGGTAAAAGTGAGTGAGGAGAACAATCTTACAATTTAAAACAGGAGTCATGTCAATTATTGTAAATGTGGATGTGATGCTTGCAAAACGCAAGATGACATCGGGCGAGCTTGCCGAAAAGATTGGGATTACACAGGCCAATCTCTCTATTCTAAAGACAGGAAAGGCCAAGGCTGTGCGTTTCAGTACGCTGGAGGCAATATGCAAGGCTCTTGATTGCCAGCCTGGCGACATACTTGAATACAGGGAGGATTGATTATGAAAAGAGCATCCCCGATTATTATAATGACACGTGTCCGTTACGCGTGTCATTATTTTTTATATCTTCGCGCTGTTTTATGGAATATAACCAAACGACAGAATAACATGAGAAAAATTTATTATCCACTAATTGCATTATCAGCTATGATAGGTATTACAGCATGTGGCCCTGAGAGCAAGAATCCAGGGGAAGACAACACAATCCTTGCCGAGAGCAAGGCACCGTTCGGTGCTCCGGAATTCGACAAGTTCAAGATTGAAGATTACAAGGCGGCATTTGATTTCGGCCTTGCCGAGAAGCGTGCCGACATCAAGGCCATCATCAAAAACAGCGATGAGCCTACATTCGCGAACACCATTGATGCCCTTGAGATGAGCGGCAAGTCACTCGACAAGGTAAGTTCAATATTCTTCAACCTCAACGAGAGTGAGAACACGCCGCAGATGACCGAGATTGAGGAGTATGTTGTACCCAAGCTCACCGAGCTCAACGGTTACATCTATATGAACGACACACTGTTCGGCCGCATACGTACACTCTATGACAACCGCGAGAGCCTTGAACTCGACGAGGAGCAGATGATTGTGCTCGACAACTACTACAGGTCGTTCGTACGCGGCGGTGCTCTCCTTAATGAAGAGGACAAGGCAACCCTGCTCGACATTGACAAAAAGCTTGGTCTTGCACAGATAAAGTTCAGCAGCAACCTGCTTGCCGACAACAAGGCGTTCAAGCTTGTGATAACCGACAAGGCCGACCTTTGCGGACTTCCACAGAGTGTGATTGATGCTGCTGCAAGTGAGGACGGAAAGAGCTGGGTATTCACGCTTGACAAGCCAAGCTGTATACCGTTCCTGCAGTATGCCGACAACCGCGCACTCCGCGAACAGGTGTACAAGGCATACTATGGCCGTGGCGACAACAACAACGAGAACGACAACAAGGCAATCATCAAAGAGATTCTTCAGTTGCGCCAGCAGAAGGCAAAGCTCCTGGGCTTTGAAAGCTTCGCACACTTTGTGCTTGACGAGAAGATGGCAAAGACTCCCGAGGCTGCGCTTGACCTCATGAACAAGATTTGGGAGCCTGCGGTAAAGCGCGCTGCCGAGGAGAGAGCCGCTTTGCAGAAGGTGGCAGACCGTGAGGGCGCGAACATCAAGATTGAAGGTTGGGACTGGTTCTACTACACCGAGAAGCTGCGCAAGGAGAAGTATGCACTCAACGATGAGGTCATCACTCCGTACTTCAAGCTCGAGAATGTGCTACAGGGCGCATTTGACTGTGCAACAAGACTCTACGGCGTGACATTCATAAAGCGCAACGACATTCCTGTTTACCACCCCGAGGTAAGCACATACGAGGTTCTTGACAGCGAGGGCAAGCACCTGAGTCTCTTTTATACCGATTTCTTCCCACGCGACACCAAGCGTCAGGGCGCATGGATGACAAACTTTGTTAACCAGCGCAACATCTGTGGCGATGAGGTGCGTCCGATGGTTGTGAATGTGTGCAACTTTACAGCGCCACAGGGCGACACACCTGCATTGCTCAACATTGACGAGACACGCACACTGTTCCATGAGTTCGGCCATGCACTGCACGGCATGCTTACCCAGACACACTACCCCAGCGTGAGCGGTACAAACGTGAAGCACGACTTTGTTGAGCTCTTCTCACAGGTGAATGAGAAGTGGGCTATCCATCCCGATGTAATGCCTACATTCGCAAAGCACTACAAGACCGGCGAGCCTATTCCTGCCGAACTCATTGAGAAGATGCAGCAGAGTGCATACTTCAACCTCGGTTTTGAGACAACTGAACTTGTAGCTGCCGCATTGCTCGACATGAAGATGCACCTCATTGACGATTACAGCAACTTCGACTGCAACGAATATGAGAATGCACTGCGTAAGGAGCTTGGTTTCATTCCTGAAATTGAGTACCGTTACCGCAGCACAAACTTTGCACACGTATTCGGCGGCGGCTATGCAGTAGGTTACTATGCATATCTGTGGGCCGAGGTTCTTGACTGCGATGCCTTTGAACTTTTCCTTGAGAAGGGTGTGTTTGACCCTGCTACAGCAAAGGCATTCAAGAATCTTGTGGAGATGGGTGGCAGCAAGGACCCGATGCGTGAGTACCGCAAGTTCCGTGGTGCTGACGCCAACCCCGATGCGCTGCTGCGTGCACGTGGACTTATAAAATAAAAGAGACATGGAAGAGAGAATTGAAAAAGCCGTTTCCCTTTTCAAGGAGGGATATAACTGCAGCCAATCGGTTGTAGCGGCGTTTGCCGACCTTTATGGGTTCACCGAGGAACAGGCGCTTAAGATGTCTGCATCGTTCGGTGGTGGAATCGGTCGCATGCGCCAGACATGCGGTGCTGCCTGCGGACTTTTCCTGCTTGCGGGTCTTGAAAGCGGATGTACCGAGGGCAAGGACCGCGAAGGCAAGGAGGCGAACTACAAGATGGTACAGGAGTTTGCCGAGGAGTTCAAGAAACGCAACGGTTCACTAATCTGTGCCGAGCTTCTTGGTCTCGCAAAAAATGCGCCTACACCTGCAACACCCGAAGCCCGCACTGCTGAGTACTACAAGAAACGCCCATGCGTAAAGATGGTAGAGGAAGCTGCAAGAATATTTGCCGAGTTTCTTGAGAGCAAATAACCGTTATTCATAAAAGAAAGAGGCTGGTCAAAAAGTCCTGTAGGATTAAAAGGCCAGCCTCTTTCTTCTATTCATAAACAAAAGTTGTCATTAAAATGTTAACACTCAGCTGGTGTTGTCTTTTGGTAACAATATGACACTTTATTGCTTAACTTTGACATAAACACAACGAAATATTGACATAAAGGGATTGATTTGATTGAAAATCACGCATTTTAGTTTGTCATATCAAATTTTTATTATACTTTTGCACCCGAATTTAAAAAACGAGGTCAAAAACGAGACTGCAACAGCATAATACGTTTCATGACAGCGTTTTGCAATTTGAGAGAAAAAGCTATATTAATGTTGAATTAAAAATATTTGAATTATCATGATTGAGAATGCTGGTGCATTTGCAGGCCGCATTTGGACTGCTTTGAACGAGACTGAAGGTCTCACTTTGAAAGAGATTAAGACAAAGGCTAAGTTGAAGGAGAAAGAGCTCTACCTTGGTTTGGGTTGGTTGCTCCGCGAGGACAAAATCTTCTCTTGCGTTACTGGTGAGGAGGAAATCTTCGTTCTCAAGTAATTGAAGCCTTGAATGGTTGATATAAATTATCCCGGTGCTGGCACCGGGATAATTTATTTTATAACAGTTATAGATATTGAATCCAATCAGAGTTTGCTGGTGGACCTTATTCTGTCACTCTTTCTTGCACATGCAGTCTTTTATATACTTACGGTATGTGGCAGGGAGGATTCTGGTCAGTTCGATGTCATTACTCGGGGCTGTAACATCGATTTCCCTGAGCCTCTCATTGGAGCATATGTCAAGATGGGCAAAACGTTCTTTCAAAAGCTCCTTTTGAACTTCTGAGGAAAGGAGTTTATGCATCTTGGCACTCTTCTGTTCAGCCGCGGTCAATGGACGATATCGCATCAGCAAACGTTCAACACACCAACGGTTGTGCTCTACCCTTGCAAGCTCTTCAAGGGCGGATTGGTCAAATTCGACGTCGTTCAGTGGATTGAACGGCTGCCCGTCATTAGTGGAAACACTACGGAACTTGGTCCACATGGTATTTACATTGTAATGAGTAGACCACATTTTGGCACTTTCCGATTCATCTATTCTGACATCCTGAACGTTACCCAACAACTTGTCTATTTCGATATGCTTCTGCATCTTGTTTTTCCTCCAATTGTCGTTGGAACACGGATTGTCTTTAAGCCACTTTTTCCATTCTTTCTTTACATATTCACGTTGTGCCGTGTCGAGAATAGTGTATGAGGGACAAAGTTCTTTAACAATCTCAATGGTCTCATCGCTTCTCTTCATCCTTGCAATCATGGAGTCCACAAGGCTGTTCTGTCCTTGGTTATAAGTATTGTCAATCAATTTTCCAATGTAATCATCAATCTCAACCAAAGAGGACTCGTAGAACTCATTTGCCATGCCGAATGCTCTAAGACGATTGTTGTAGCGCTTGTTTTCGTTTATCTGGTTTATGAGTTCATTATTCAGCTTCTGATACACCAACACCTGCTGCAGCGAACGTGCCGCATATACCTTGTCGTCAATATACGCCGCGCTAGCAACCGCCTGACTGTTGTTAGGCAGACATACCGCAATCGTCAGCTTTGCGTTTTCATTCTCCGCTGCATGTACAAGATATTCCTGCACACATGGATTCTCCAATGAACCGTTTATGAATTCCCATTCTATGTCAACAAATTCGCCACCGAGACTCTCAGCGCTATATGCACTCTTTGAACCATTGTCTACAAGCGGATTTTTCCACGGATATCTTTTGAGGTCGTTGTATATGTCGCCGTGCATTCTTCTTACATATCGCTGGCGTGCTACAGCAAACATCTCTTTAAAACGTCCTTTGAAGAAATTCATTTCCTGTTCCATGGATGGGTCGATAAAAGTAATCCTGGTACGTTTGCCTTTTGTATCGAAATTGGGATAGTGTGCCAGGTGGGCGACCTCAATTGCTAATGCCACGCCCATGCGAGACATTCCCACAACAACAAAATGTACAAAGGAATCGTCGGTACTTTTTATGCCTTCGTATCCGTCAATTGGCATGTAGGCATTCTTGTTCCTTAGGCTTATTTTCTCAAAATGTTCAAGGGGACACCACTCTTCTCCATTTCTGGACATCAGCTCCTGACGAACCAGTATCTTCTGTGCCCACATTTCGTAGTAATTGAACGGAGAGAAATTGATTTTGTCGTGATTGATATCCGTTGTCTGCAGTACATTGAATGTGGCCTGATACTCGAACATCACACGGCACACCAGACGCTTGTCAATATTATTTTCATTCTCACGGAAAAACCGGTCAACACCTGCGATGTTCTTGCCGATATTCTTGACGCATACCATGTTCATTGTGTCGTGGTACGACTCTGCATCGTTCTCGTCAATGTTTTCGCCAAGAATATACACCTCCTGAGCATGTTCCAACAAAAGCGCCTCCAGGTCACCTTCGGATGTTCTGTTACCATAACAAATGATGACTTTCTGCTGCAGTTCCTCACTCAGTTCCGAAAAGAGTTCGCGTCTGAACACTTCAACGTCCCGTGCTGTCTGTATTATCAGGTAAGGTCTTTTATGCAAATCATTGTTCCCGTCTTCGTTGTCGAGCCCAAAGATGGTTCTTATTATGCCAAAAATACCATTGCTTGCACCAATAATGACATAATGATGCTGTGTACCCAAATCGCGGCTTGAATATTTTATTCCACCTTTTCGCCACAACTCCTTCCTGCGGTCAATCCAACCGATGACGGATGACACAAGCAGACCGTTCATCAGGAAAACGCCGGCCAATGCTACAGTAGCCACCCCAAGACGTTCCCACTTTCCAGTCGCCATGTGCTGGTTACCGGGATCTATGAAATGATAATATACAGACCAGAATATTCCAGCGCTGTCTTCTTCACTATTGTCTTTATTTGAATTGATAGCGACAATGCGGTTTGCATCGACAGTATCGATTATTTTGGCATAAGAAAGTAGCGGCCATAGTATTGTTGCCGTTGCCGGCATCAACAATACAATGCAAATGACCTTTATTAGGTAGTTGCTTTGCACCAGATAACGGTCGAAATCCACTCTTTTGAAAAACCATAAATAGAAAAACATCAAGGCATACATGAGTCCAAGTATACCGGAAATGTATTTCACAACAGAAACAGCACCTTTGTCATCGCACAATATCAGCAAAGGTATTGTTACCACAGCGAACAGAATCGCAACCTTGTCGATATGTTTTTCAATTGAACGTAATATTCTGACCCCCAAAGACATGACTTTTCTATATTTATATTGTAGAATCACTTACCTGCAAATATAGCAACAAACGAGCAAAATAAAGCCAAGCTTGCTTGGATATTTTTCGGCGAGTGCCTTTTGCTTTATATCATGTAAAGGCTGTTACAAGGGATATGAGCCAGCCATTGAAGCGTTTCCAAAGTGAACGTTTCTTGTATATCTCTTTCGTAAGCTTGTAGCTCTGCTGTTTGTCAAGTTCAATATAATGTTGCAGTTCATCGGTGTCTTCCTTGCCGAAAATAAAGATATTCGTTTCGTAGTCATACATGAGACTGCGGCTGTTGAGATTGGCCGAACCTATTGTGCAGAATTTGCCGTCGACACACATTACCTTTGAGTGGTTGAAACCACCTGTATACATGTATACCTCGGCTCCGCGCTTCATCAGCTGATACCCTACCCTCCATACACCTTCCGGAATCGACGGTATATCGCTTTTCTCGGACAAAATGATTGTCACTTTCACGCCGTCGTCAATGGCTTTTTCAATTGCCTTGCGTACAATTGGAGTGGGCAGGAAATATGGGTTTATAAGAATTATGCTGTCTTTTGCCGAATTTATGGCATTTGCATATGCACGACGCATGCGTTTGGGGGTTTTGCGCGGACAACGGTCAACAACGGCAACATCGCAGCCGCCGTTCTCGCCGTGTACCGGATAGTACGCTTCGCCCTCAATATGTTCTCCGCACTCCGCTTCCCACATATCAAGGAATATCTTCTGGAGGTCATTCACAGCCTCACCGGTAATCTTTGCATGCATGTCGCGCCACTCGCCTATCCCTTTAAGTCCCTGAAGATAGTAGTCGGCGACATTGATACCCCCCGTGTAACCTATGCTACCGTCGATGACAACAATCTTGCGGTGGTCACGCGAAGGCATATGGTTGACCCATGGAAATCTTATCGGGTCAAATTTGATTATTTCAATACCTTGTGCACGTATAGCTTCAAGGTCCTTCTTCTTGAGTGGGCTGTCATTCGACATATTACCGAATGCGTCGAACATGGCACGAACCTCAACACCTTCCTTTGCTTTTCTTGCAAGGGCTTCAATGATAACTTTGTTGATTGAGTCGTTGCGGAAGTTGAAATACTCAAGATGGATGTGGTGTTTGGCCTTAGCAATATCGGCCAACAGACTGTCGAATTTTACATGTGCGCCGTTGAGAATGTCTATGCGGTTGTTCCTTGTGTAAGGGATATTCTCATCTTTTATGTATGATATGAATGCAGAATCGGAACTTTCGTATCTGCAACGTTCGATAGCCACAAAACTGCTGCATGATGTCATGCATAGCAATGCCAGCAAGAATGTGATATATGGTGTTTTTTTTGTCATTATTATGGGCTTACTCCTTTTGCGACGCAAAGTTACAAAAAAAGAGGGAGACACGGAAACGGACACATGTAAGAAGTGGCATGTTTTTCGCCTTTTGACTTTTATAACAAAAACGTGAGGGTGGCTCACAAAAACCACCCTCACTTACCATAACGGTATAAATACCTGTTATTCGGCAGGACTTATTGATACCTGTATATAATTGCCCTGTGAAAGGAGAGCCTGCATGAGTTCAACGACTGCCTCGGAAGTGACAGCGTTGACAGCGGCATCATATGCAGCGTCATAGTCAATACCGTGCTCGGCAAACTTCTGAAGATTAGCCATCCAATACGAGTTCTCGATTCTTCTCTGTGGAACATTCTTCTTTATGTTCTTGATAATCATGTCGAGCTTGTCGGCCGGTATGCCATCCTCGAGAAGACTGTAGACTCCGGTTATCGCAAGCTCGGTAAGTTTCTTCGCACTCTCGGGGTTTGTCTCGAATGCGACCTGCATAATGGCCAGTTCCTTCGGCTCACGCTTCAACACCGAAGCTACACTAGCGCCGTATGTTCCGCCCTCACTCTCACGAAGGGTCTCAACGTATACCATCTCAAGATACTGCTTTGCAACATCAAGAAGAACTTCATTTTCAACAGTACTTGGTATCTTGGCTGAATACACCTGAAGTACAGTGCTCTTTGGAGTCTCCATCTCAACAGGGAAGTCCTTTACAACCTCACCTTTTACAATGTCATCTTTACGGTCAATTACCTTTGCACCCTTCTTGCCACCGGGGAGTGAAGCCACATATTTCTCCACCAACGGTTTCAGGGCCTCCTTCTCGATATTGCCCACAACATAGAGAGTAGCGCCGGCTACATCGCCGAAGAGACGGCGGTATACGGTTTCAACATCATTGACATTTGCCTTCTCTACAATTTCGGAATTGATTACCTGATGGCGCTGGTTGCCTCCATAAAGTGTCTCATTGGCATACTTCTGGAACTTGAGCATAGGCTGTTTCTCAAGGTTGGGGAGCACTGCCTTAATCTGGTTGATACCAGTCTGGAACTCTTCGTTGTCAAAACGTGGCTCAACGATATTCAAATACATGAGCTGCATAGCTGTCTCGATATCCTTTGGAGTTGCTACGCCGCCGATAGTGTGCTCTGTAGCGCCTATTTCGATATCGCAATGTACGTTCTTACCGGTCAGCATCTTCTTGAGCTGTACACCTCCGAATTTGGACAGACCACGGTTCTGAAGATAGAGACTCCATATATTGCTGTCGAAAGATGGAAGTTCGGCTGTTTCAATGAGTGACAATCCGCCCTTCTTTACAAGTTCAAAGAGAACCTGGTCATTCTTGAGGGTAGTGTTCATGAACACGACCTTCACACCATTGCTCAGTGTCCACTCGGTAGAACCATAGGCACCGGTCTTCTCTTTCTTGACTGTACCCGGAACAATGGCTTCGGCATCCAGCAGAGGCTCGCTTGCACCCTCCTCTACCGGAGCTGCAACTTCAGCAGCCTTAACCTCATTGATGACAGAGAGTATTTCCGTTTCTGACGGATGTGTAAGTCCCTCACGTGCAGGAGCCTTGTATATCACTACAAAATTCTCCTCGGTAATGGCCTGTGAAATAATCTGCTGGAACACCATTGATGGCAACTGTGCACACAAGGCCTGTGTCATCTGAAGCTCTATCTCGGGCGAAAGCAGATAGTTGTTATGAAAGAAGTGACTGAGGATTGGCCATACGAACTCGGCATTCTTGCGGCTCGTCGCAGCCTCTACAGCCTTCTCGGCGTCACTTATAAGTTTTGTCTTTGCACGTTCAAGTTCACTTTCAGTAACACCATAACGGCGCATTCTCTCAATCTCGGTATAGAACGCCTTCATGGCATTTTCATAATCGCCATCCTTGAACACCAGCTGTGCCTGTAGCGCATCGCAACCCTCGCAAAGAGCACCGATGCCCAAGCCGCCGCCAATGAATGGAGCATTAGGGGAAGCTGTTATCGCCTCCATACGTTCGTTGAAGACATTGCTGATTACCGCCTTTACCAAATCAAGGACAAAAGCAGCGTCGGTTGATGCAAGTTCCTTAGGCATGGCTTCACCTCTCCACAGGAGTTCAACCATTGAAGAGTTTGCCTCGGGGTCGGTTATCACTGCAACAACAGGTTCTGCATTGCCTGGTATTGGGACTATTGGCTTAACAGTTGGGGTTGCTGCTGCGGGAATTGAAGCGAAAGTACTCTTGATTTTCTGTTCAATCTGGTCTACGTCAACATCGCCCACGACAATAACTGCCTGCATGTCGGGGTTGTACCATTTACGATAGAAGTTGACAAGACTCTCGGGCTTGAATGTCTTCAGCTGTTCCTCACCGCCAATTAGTGTACGGCGTGACATCTGTGTATCACCAAAATAGTATGGCAATGACTTCTCGAACATTCTCCAGTTGGCATCGCGACGCGAACGGCGTTCCTCGATGATGACACCACGTTCGGCATCAATCTCATTGGGGTCACATGTGACATAGTGCGAGTAGTCGTGGAGGACAAGCAGACATGAGTCTATGATTCCCTCACGCACAATGGGGATGTTGTTGAGCATATACTGTGTCTGCTCAAAGCCAGTAGAGGCGTTGATGTTGCGGCCGAACTCTGCACCGATGCTGCGCAGGTACTCAAGCAGGGATTTATCAGGGAAGTTCTTTGTTCCGTTGAAACACATGTGCTCAAGAAAGTGCGCAAGACCGTCCTGGTCATCAGCCTCCTGAAAAGCACCCACGTTTGTTGCCAGATAGAACTCGGCACGCTGGGCAGGCTTGTCATTGTGACGGATGTAGTATGTCAAGCCATTCTCGAGCTTGCCAATTCTTACATTCTCGTCAACAGGCAACTGTGTCTGTCCGAACGATACGACGGCGACAATCATCGCCATCAAGGAAAGGAAGAATCTTTTCATAATATTATTGGTTTAAAAGGATTTTTTAAGTGTTAAGTGCAAATTTATATGAATCCATAAAATTATCAAACCTTATTGAATAATTTTAACAAACATTGTCGTTTGAAATTTTCTTGACAAATTACGGATGCAGCCGCAAGATACGTTGCACAGATTGCAGAGTTCATAAAATTTGAAGCAACATGTCGCTTGTTTTATGAAATATTGATTATCTTCGCAAAAACTATTCATAAAAAATACTATGGTATACAATGAAAGAGACGAACGTCACCAGCACGTTATTGAGTGTGCAAAACAGATGATGACAGCAGCACGCACAGCCCCAAAGGCAAAGGGTGTGGATATTATAGAAATCTCAATGATTACCGATGATGACATTGTCGCACTGAGCAATGCTCTTCACCAGATTGGTGAAAATATGGGCCGTGGCGGCTTGATGCGCGATGCCGACAATATCCTTTCAGCAGAAGCCGTGCTGCTCATCGGCTCGCGTGAAGAGGCGATGTGCCTGAACTGCGGTTACTGCGGTTTTCCAACCTGTGGCGAACGTACCGAGGGAGTTCCATGCGCAATGAACACAATTGATGTGGGCATTGCTGTGGGTTCGGCATGCGCTACTGCAGCCGACCTCAGACTCGACACACGCGTGATGTACTCTGTAGGTTATGCAGCCCTGAAGCTCGGCTGGATGCCCGGATGTAATTATATAATAGGAATACCGGTGAGTGCAAGTTCAAAGAACCCGTTCTTCGACCGTAAACGTAAAGTACAGCAGCAGTAATGGAACAGCCTAAACGACAATTATACTTGCCTGCCGAATGGCACAGGCTGCAGATGGTACAGCTTACCTGGCCACATGAAGGGACCGATTGGAACTACATGTTGCCCGAGGTTGAAGAGTGCTACATTGAACTCGCCAAGGCCATAAGTTCTCGCTTGCCGCTGCTGGTGGTTGCACCCGAAATAAAGGCTGTACGCGCTACCCTTGAGAATGGCGGCGCCACCATGTCAAACATCATCCTGTTCCAGTGTGAGACAAATGACACATGGGCACGCGACCACGCTTTCATAACAATCCTTGGCGATAGTGTACCCCACTATGTGGATTTCTGCTTCAATGGTTGGGGACGCAAGTTCGAGGCATCGCTTGACAATGCAATAAACAGCAAACTCTACGATGCCGGCATTATAAAGGGTGAATATGAGGATTGTACATCATTTGTGCTTGAAGGAGGCTCGATTGAAAGCGACGGCAAAGGTACGATACTCACAACAAGCCAGTGTCTTCTTGCTCCGCACCGCAACCAGCCAATGGAAAAGGATGATATTGAGAAGTGTCTGAAGAAAATGTTGCATGCCCAGCGTGTTCTGTGGCTCAACCACGGCAACCTTATAGGTGATGACACCGACGGCCATGTCGATACTGTTGCACGTCTTGCGCCGAATGACACCATTGTATATATGCAGTGTACCGATGAGAATGACGCCCAGTATGCCGACCTCCATGCCATGGAGGAGGAGATTGCGGCATTGCGCACTGCCGATGGCAAGCCTTACCGCATGATTGCCCTGCCCTCTCCGGCACCAATCCATGACGAGGACGGCGAACGTCTGCCTGCAACATACGCGAATTTCCTCATAATGAACAACTGCGTGTTATATCCCACATATGCCCAGGAGGAGAACGACCGCAACGCAGCCATTGCACTGAGCAAGGCTTTTCCGGCATATGACATTGTCGGTATCGACTGCCGCGCATTGATTAAACAGCACGGTTCACTGCATTGTGTTACCATGCAATACCCAAGATAAAAGAATGACTATGGATACAATAAAGGTTGGAATAATCCAACAGAGTATAGGCACCAATATTGAGTGCAACAAAGAGAAACTTGCAAAGTGCGTGCGCGAGGCAGCAGCAAAGGGTGCCCAGTTGGTGGTGCTTCAGGAACTGCACAATTCACCCTACTTCTGTCAGGTGGAATCTACGGAAAACTTCTCCTACGCCGAACCTATTCCTGGCCCGTCGACCGAGTTCTACGGCAAAGTGGCAGCCGAATGTGGCGTGGTGCTTGTTACTTCTCTTTTTGAAGAACGCGCAAAAGGACTTTACCACAACACAGCTGTTGTCTTTGACAGCGACGGCAGTATTGCTGGCAAATACCGCAAGATGCATATCCCCGATGACCCTGCGTACTACGAGAAATTCTATTTCACACCGGGCGATATCGGTTTCCGCCCCATCAAGACCTCGATAGGTACATTGGGTGTACAGGTGTGCTGGGACCAGTGGTACCCAGAAGGTGCACGCTTGATGGCATTGCGTGGTGCCGACATACTCATCTACCCCACCGCCATTGGTTGGGAGAGTAGCGATACTGCGGAGGAAAAGGAACGCCAGCTTGGTGCATGGCAGACCGTGCAGCGCGGGCATGCAGTTGCCAACGGACTTCCAGTAATTGCAGTGAACCGTTGCGGACATGAACCCGACCCCTCGGGGATGACGAACGGCATACAGTTCTGGGGTCACAGTTTTATTGCCGGCCCGCAGGGAGAGTTCCTTGCACACTTCGGCGAGCAGGAGCAGTGCGAGGTGATTGAAGTAAGCATGAAACGAAGCGAAACAGTGCGTCAATGGTGGCCATTCCTGCGCGACCGCCGCATTGAAGAGTTCGGCGCACTTGCAAAGCGCTATCTTGACGAAGAGTAATATAAAAAATCATCTGAAGCCTTTCAGATGATTTTTTTGTACAATAAGTAATGTTCAGCATTTGGGTTCAACAGCTTTTGCAATCCACTCCACATCACGTAGCAGATCCTGTAGGTCCTGTTCATGCTCCTCCTCGTCGGCCATGATACGTTTGGCAATGTCACAGGTGGTATAATCGATGTTGTTGCAGAACGATGCAATCTCCTCGTAACGCACTATCGCGCATCTTTCGCCCGCAATGTTCTGCTTGAGCAGGTTGAGTACGTCGGCATCAAGCGGCGCAGAATACTTGCATCGCGCCAGAATACTCCACTGAAGAGGATCGAGTACCGGTGTGCCTTCGAGTTGTATTATCCTGTCAGCAATCATCTTCGCATGCTCAAACTCCTCCATTGCATGCTCTTCAAACTCGCGCTGCACGTCGGAACGCATAGCACCCGCGACAACCAACGCCCCAATCCAATACTGATAGAATGCGAGCCACTCTTCGCTGAGTGCGGCATTGAGCTGCGAGAGAAGTTCGGGCAGGTCAATTCTTTTACGCAATATCAAAACACTTTCTCTTGCCATAATTGAATGATTTATGTTACACTTGATGATTTATAAACATGAAGTTTCATTATTTGTTTGATAAATTGCGGGTATATTTTGCTTGGAGTTCTTTTTTTACTAAATTTGTAGGGAGTGAATACAAAAAAGGAATATTAGGTGCTTTTATGAATAAATGTCATGCATATTCGTGTGCATTGTCATAAAAAGTATTAATTTTGCATTGTTTTATCAAGAATATTCAGACTATACAATATATGAAACTGGCCGTACTTACAAAACCGACCTTTTTTGTAGAAGAGGACAAGATTATAACCCGTCTTTTTGATGAGGGACTTGACCACCTTTTCCTCTACAAGGAGTATCCCCATCCGCAGTTCATGGAAAGGCTGCTCAATCTCATCCCAAAGAAATACCACAAGAAGATATACACTTGCAACAACCGTCTGATGCAGGAATACAAGATGGCAGGAATCCTTTTCACGCCAGGTTCAAACCCTCCAATGGGTGACGAGAAAGGCAAGTTGGTGGGATATGCCAGCAACCTGATGCATCTAAAGGAACTGCGCAAGACATACGACATCGTATGTTTCGGTCCGCTTGGACGCACCTTCCATTTGAGCGCGGAACTGAACGAAATCGGAAGCAAGGTAATAAACAAGAACACTTGGGCTTTTGGTGACATTGATGAAGCGAACTTCAAGCACCTTACCAAATACGGATTCGGTGGAGTCATAATAGACGAGCTCATGTGGAGCAATTTTGACTCATGCCGTTCAACAGACTATAGTGACCTTATCGACCGTTTCAAGAGGATAAAGAAAGCTGTTGACAAACTTTAAGAAGAAAATATTATAACAAACTAATAAATTAAAAGTATTATGAACAATACTCCTTACATGGTTTTTGCGGGTACAAAATCACGTTACCTTGCTGAAGAGATTTGCAAAGAGCTCGGTTGCGAACTTGGCCAGATGAACACTACTTATTTTGCCGACGGCGAATTTGCGGTTTCATTTGAAGAGTCTATCCGCGGCAAGAATGTGTTCCTTGTACAGTCTACATTCCCTAACTCGGACAACTTGATGGAGCTCCTGCTCATGGTTGACGCAGCAAAGCGCGCATCGGCAAACAGCATCGTTGCAGTTATGCCATACTTTGGATGGGCACGTCAGGACCGCAAGGACAAGCCACGTGTTTCAATTGGTGCAAAACTGGTTGCCGACCTGTTGAGTGTTGCCGGTGTAAGCCGCATCATCACTATGGACTTGCATGCCGACCAGATTCAGGGTTTCTTCAACATACCTGTTGACCACCTCTATGCATCAATGGTATTCGTACCATACATCAACTCACTCAACCTGGACGACCTTGTAATCGCAACTCCCGACGTCGGCGGTTCAAAGCGTGCCAGTGCATATGCAAAATGTCTTGGAGTACCCCTCGTGCTCTGCCACAAGACACGTGCAAAGGCAAATGTCGTTGACACAATGCAGATTATCGGTGACGTTGAGGGCAAGAACGTAATCCTTGTAGATGATATCGTGGACACAGCCGGTACAATTTCTAAGGCTGCCGACCTCATGATGGACAACGGCGCAAAATCGGTTCGTGCAATTGCATCACACTGCATCATGTCAGGTAACGCGTCGGAACGTGTACGTGAGTCAAAGATGACCGAGATTGTATTCACAAACAGTATTCCTTATGGCAAGGGTTGCCCGAAGGTGAAACAGCTTTCAGTAGCTGCCGGCTTTGCCGAGGCTATCAAGTGTGTACTCAACAATCAGTCAATCAGTTCACACTACATCTGCTGATAACAAATTCGAATATATCCATACAAAGAGAAAGGAGAACGCGACCGCGTTCTCCTTTCTCTTTGTATCTTATACCTTTATTATTACAATTGTGATTTCAATACTGCTCTTTTTCGTTAGGGAAGTCGCAAGCCTTTACGTCGCTTACATACGAACCTACAGCATCGGTGATGATTGTATGGAGATCGGCATAACGACGGAGGAAACGCGGTGTGAAATCGGCGGTCATTCCGAGCATGTCGGCATACACGAGCACCTGTCCGTCAACCTTGACACCTGCACCGATACCAATTACAGGAATAGAAATTGAACTTGCAACCTTCTCGGCAAGTGTCGCAGGAATTTTCTCCAGTACAAGAGCAAAGCAACCGGCCTCTTCAAGCAGTTTGGCGTCGGCAAGCAACTTGGCAGCCTCGGCTTCCTCCTTGGCACGCACTGCGTATGTTCCGAATTTATTGATGCTTTGAGGTGTAAGTCCCAGGTGGCCCATGATGGGGATTCCGGCATCAAGAATGCGGCGTACCGAGGGGAGAATCTCCTCGCCGCCCTCGAGTTTCAATGCATCGGCATGAGTCTCCTTCATTATGCGTATTGCATTTTTTACAGCCTCGTCGGCATTTACCTGATAAGTACCGAATGGCATGTCAACGACAACAAGCGCACGCTTTACGCCACGCACAACACCTTTTGCATGGTAAATCATCTGGTCAAGAGTGATTGGCAATGTCGTGACATTTCCAGCCATAACGTTCGAAGCTGAGTCACCGACGAGCAGCGCGTCAACGCCTGCATTGTCAAGGATTGATGCTGTTGTATAATCGTATGCAGTAAGCATCGCAATCTTCTCACCCTTACGCTTCATCTCTGTGAAACGGTGTGTAGTTACCTTACGGGTATCTTCTACCAAATATTTTGACATATCTTTTGAATTTTGTAATTGCACATTATTTGTAAACGGGTGCAAATTTACACTAAATTTACAAAACAGACGCCTTTTCATTTAAAAAACTCGTTGTACAACAGGTGATGCCCGATGATTCCAAAGATTAATTAACGGATTCGATTTGGATTTTAGGTCATTTTTTACTATTTTAGCAAGAATTAAATTAACAGACATTGAAATGAGGATAATCCACACTGCCGACTGGCATCTTGGGCAGACATTCTACAGCCACGACCGTACGAAGGAACAAGAGTTGTTCCTTGACTGGCTGTGCACAACAATAAAGGAACGCAAAACTGATTTGATGCTTATTGCCGGCGATGTCTTTGACACCCAGAACCCCTCGGCCGAGGCACAGAGAATGTATTACAGTTTCTTAAAAAGGATAACAACCGAGAATCCGGGACTGCAGATAATTGTTACAGCAGGCAACCACGATTCGGCCGCACGCATCGAAGCTCCTTCACCCCTGCTGAACGACATAAATGTGCACGTATCAGGAGTCGTACATTACAAAAATGAGGATATTGACTATGAGAGGATGATTATCCCCATAGCCGGTAATGGCTGTTGTCTTGCAGTACCATATCTGAGATTCAGCGACCTCCCCGAGGCCGAGAGTTACAGCGAAGGAGTTGCAAAAATGTATTCAAACCTTTATGAAAGAGCCCGGGAGAAAGGATACTCCCCTATCATAGCCATGGGACACCTTCAGGCGTCGGGCGCCGAGGTATCGGTAGGTGACACATCGGAACACCTCATTATCGGAGGTATGGAGGGTATTGATACTGGGTTTGCAAATGACGGGATTGCATACACGGCATTGGGACATCTTCACAGGGCACAACGTGTGGCACACAAAGAGAACGTGCGTTACTCAGGTTCTCCTCTACCCATGTCCTTTGCCGAGTTAAGGAACAGGCAAGGCGTGACAGAGGTAATCATTGAGAATGGAACATGTAATATTGAGAACATCCATTTCGACACCCCCGTAAAGTTCGTGAGTATTCCCGAGAAGCCTCAGGCTATTGATGTCGTTATGAACGAGATATCAGGATTACCCTTTGGAGAACCCGACGACCGTGCGCCTTACCTTGAAATAAAACTGCTTGTCACCACTATTGACCCCACAATAAGACAGCGCATTGAAGAGGCTCTTGAAGGCAAATACGTACGTCTTGTCAACATCTCCACAACAAGCAATATCGTAAGAGGTGACGGAGAATGCAGGCCTATGACATATGACGAGTTCAAGAAGGCCGACCCAATGGTACTCATTAAGGAGATATATAAAAGAGGTGAAGGGAAATCAATGCCTCAGCATCTTGAAGAACTATTGTCTGAAATTATAAAAGAGATACAGAATGAAGATTCTAGCAATAAGAGGTAAGAACCTGGCATCGTTAAGAGGGGAATTCGAGGTGAATTTCCGTACCGAGCCGTTGCGTTCGGCAGGTCTGTTTGCCATAACCGGCAGTACCGGTTCGGGAAAGACTACTATCCTCGACGCTATGTGCATAGCCCTTTACAGGACAGCTCCACGTTTTGAGAGCATCAAGGACAGCAGTGCCATAGAAGTACATGGTGATCTTAAAATTTTAGAAAACAATGCCAAGACAATACTAAGCAAGGGTTCTCATCACGGATATGCCGAAGTTGAGTTCCTTGCCGTTAACGGCAAGGAATACAGGGTGCGTACAACAATTTCAAGAGTAGATGACAATCCTGACAAGAAATTCAGGAACGACCCTATTGACGTATTCAACCTGACTGACGGTACACACGACCGTTGCAATGTTACTGAATACAAGAATCTTATACCCGCGCTTGTGGGTCTTACATACGAGGAATTTACCCGTGCCGTACTTCTTTCACAAGGCAATTTCGCTGCGTTCCTCAAAGCGCCGGAGAGTGAAAAGGCAACAATACTGCAGAAGCTTACCGGAACTGAAATTTACCGCCGCATTTCCTCAATGATTTACCGTCGCTACAGCACGGCAAAACAGGAATTGGCGCATGTACAGGCACTGATGGACGGTATTGTACCGCTGACAAAAGAGAAGCTTGAGGAACTTGACAACGAACTGAAGAAACTTGAGGCACAGAACGTCAAGAACGAGGAGACGCTATCCCGCCTGGCAGACGAGAAACTGTGGTTTGAACGTCTGCTTAAGTTGCAAAATGACCTCACCGAAGCACAATTGAAACACGAAGAGGCCATTGCTTTGATGCAGCAGAATCGTCCGACGGCCGAAAAACTAGAACGTATCGACAGTGTACAGGATATACGCGATACATATATGCAGAGAGTAACTGTTGCCGAGCAGTACAAAGCTGACAGAGAAGCACTTGCAATGCTCAAGAAAGAGATGGTACAGGCTATTGAAGCACTGGACAAAGCCAATCAACAGACAAAAGCGGCCGAAGAGCTTGTCGCAAAGGCACTGAGTGAGCACGAACAGTTCAAGCCCAAGATTAAGGAGGCAATAAAGATTGAGGAGCAGATTAAAGGCCTCGAAAAACTGCTGGTTGAAAACACCGAAGCCCACAGACGTTGTAAAAGCGAAAAGGAGAAACTGCAGAGAACCCTAACTGATGATCAGAAACAGCTCATGCAAATTACTGAAGAGTCCAGGAAAATAGAAGAGTGGTTTAACGTGCATGAGTGTTACAGGAACGTTATCCCGGACATCCCCGTCATAATATCGGACATGCGTTCTATTGCCGAAACCCGTACTTCGGCGGAACAGAGCAGGAAACTGCTCTCCAACACAATAGCCGCGCTTGCCGATTTCGAGAACAGGCTTGCCGAGGCAAGAGCAAAGGAAGAGGAACTTGCAGCCACACTCACAAAAGAGATTGCCGAACTTCGTAACCGACTTGTTGCAGGGGAGCCCTGCCCTGTATGCGGCAGCAGGCATCATGAGTTTGTGGCGGGAGCCCAAAAGACACTTGCCGAAACGGAACTTGAGAAGGCAAGGGAATGTATAAAAAAGAACATTGAGTTCCTTTCAGAAAGCATAGAGGTATACAAGAAAAATATTACAAAAGAACAGAGTAATATTGAGATATTTGAAACATCAATAAACACTTTGACCGAAAAATGCCTGAGACTGCTCAATGGCATAACAGACTCGAAAGAGAAGATACATGATGCCGGCACCATTGACGAGTTGGCCGGTGTGGCAAGAAACTGGGAAAAGAACACCTCACGCATTGCTGCAATAAAAGAAGACATCTCGGTAAGGAACAATACCCTCCAACTCTCAGGCAAGCGCATTAAAGAACTGGAAAAGGAACTTGAGGAACGCGACACCGGCATATTGGCCACAAATGAGAAAATCAAGGAAAGCCGGGAAGTGCTCATCGGCTTACTTGACAGATGGAACAGTGGAGAGGATGCAGAACGGTATTTCGAAAAATCTGTATCCGAAGCAAACAAGGCATTCTCGGCAGCGGGTGAGAATAAGATTTCAGCCACAAGCTGTTACAACCTTCTTAAGGGCGGAATTGACGAAAAGGAAAAACTTGTAGAGTCGCAAAAAAAGAGTATTGTAGAGTTCGACTCAAAAATAGACCTCTACCTGCAGCAACGCACTGACGGTATGAACCGCGAAGAACTTGAAAACCTGTTTGCTCCCGGCAACAGAGTCAATGAAATGCGTGCGAAGGTCAAGGAGGTAAAGGATAGAGTTCTGAAGGCTGCCACCACACTTGATGACAGGAAACGCGACATTGAGGAGCACAACAAGGCCGCTACAAGGCCAAAGGAGAACAGAAGCATTGAGGAGATAGTGGCCAAAAGCGAAGAGGCTGTCAGGTCCCGTGATACAATCGCCGAAGCAAAGAGCTCCATAAATGCTACCCTGATGAAGGACAAGGAAGATAATGAGAAGTACAGCAAGTACAACGAGGATTACCTGAAGAAACTCAAAATTGCAGAGGCTTGGGGCGAACTCGACTCCAAATTCGGGTCATCGGACGGTGGCGTGTTGACAAAACTGACACAAGGATATACCCTAGACATACTACTTGATGTTGCGAACATGCACCTCAGGGAGTTCTCGGGGCGCTACATTCTCTCACGCATATCGCAAAGTTCATTGGCTATAAAAGTCATTGACCTTGAGATGATGTCCGACTCGCGTTCTGTGCATACACTCTCAGGCGGTGAGACATTCCTGGCATCGCTTGCATTGTCGCTTGCATTGTCATCGGTGTCATCGAACAAGATGCACATTGAGTCACTCTTTATTGACGAGGGATTCGGAGCCCTTGATGGAGATACATTGAAAGAGGCCATTGATGTACTTGAGAAACTACAGTGCACTGGACGCAAAATTGGCGTAATATCGCACCTTGGCGAAATGCTGCAACGTATCCCTACGAGAATAAAGGTCGTAAAGACCGGCAACGGAAAAAGCAGAATAGTTACAGAATAAGACAAAAAAAGATAATATGAAGAATACTCTGAAGATATATAAGGCATCTGCCGGTTCTGGCAAGACCTTTACTCTTGCGCTGGAGTATATAAAGCTTCTGGTGGAGAATCCATATTCCTACCGAAGCATTCTTGCCGTAACCTTTACAAACAAGGCCACAGCAGAGATGAAGGAACGTATTCTCGGCAAGCTCTACGGAGTTGCCAACGGCGCAGAGAGTGCAAAGGATTACTACAAAAAAGTAAAGGAGCAGATGCCGCAGTTCAGTGAAAAGGAGATAAGAGAGAGGGCACGCTTTGCATTCGAGCTCATCATGCACGACTATGGACATTTCCGCATACAGACCATAGATGCATTCTTCCAGACCGTTTTGCGAGGACTGGCAAAAGAACTTGACCTTAGCGGCGACATGGAGATTTCCATTGAACCCAAGGAGCATCTTGCCAATGCTGTAGATACATTCATAAGGGAACTGGAACCGGAGCAGGAGAGTACAAGACAGGTCATCACATATATCGAAGAACAACTCAATGAAGGCAAGGACTGGCGTATTGACGAGGCACTGAAGAATTTTGCGAAGAACATCCTCGAGGAGGAGTATCAGGAAAGAGGTGAACAGTTGCGCAAAGAGATTGACCAGGACGGCGGAAGGGTCATCAAGGAGTTCAACCTCAATATAAGACAGTTGAGAAATGACGCCCTGGATGAACTGAAGAAGATTGGTGAAGAGTTCTTCATCCTTAATTCAGGCAGGAGCATTGACAACTTCTGTGGCAGGTCGAATGGAGCATGGAGTTTCTTCGAGAAACTCAAGGACGGCAAGTTGCCCGCAATAGGCAAGACCGTAGAAGGCATGATTAAAGACCCGAGCAAGATATCTAAGATACAGCAATGTTGCGATGTTACAGAACCTCTGTTCGTCAAGTACAAGGATGCAATAGCCCGATACACAAGTTGCGACCTCGCCTTGAAACATATCCATCAATTGGGACTGCTGAACAACATCGCCCGTACCCTGAAGGATGAGAATGCACGTGAAAACCGTTTCATGCTTGCCGACACGACCCATCTGCTGTGTACACTCATAAAAGAGAACACCACCTTCATCTTCGAGAAGATTGGAACAGAGATTGACCATATATTCATTGACGAGTTCCAGGACACCTCAAAACTGCAGTGGCAATGTTTTGAGGTACTGCTCAAAGAGATACTTTCACGAGGAAACTACAACCTTATTGTAGGCGACGTGAAACAGGCCATCTACCGTTGGCGCAACGGCGACTGGAAAATCATGAATAACCTCGATACATACTTCAAGGAGTATGGCGACATTCTTGAGTTCGAGAGTCAGGAAACAGTTATTGACGGCAAGCGCTTCATGTCGGTAAACTACCGCAGTGACCGCCGCGTGATATCGTTCAACAACGCCCTCTACCGTAGCGCCATTGAAGTCATTGGAACCACATTCAAGGATGATTTGGGGGACGCCAAACTACAGGAAATAAAGAACGCATACAGCGATGTGGAGCAGGCCTGGCCCCTACCCGCCTCTGGCAAGGAAGCAAAGCCGGAACAGGGATATGCCGAGGTCAGAGTCATAACAAAGGAGAAAGGTGAGGATAACGAAGAACTTATTCTTGCGAACCTCATGTCGACACTGCACATGCTGATTGAAGAAAAAGGTGTCAAGCCAAAGGACATTGCGATACTTGTGCGCCAGAACAAGCATATTGAAAATATTGTGGAAGCGTTCAAGAAGAGTAACTTCCCCGGGCTGAAGATTGTCAGCGACGAAGCCTACAAACTCTCATCCTCACTCACTGTATCGCTGGCCGTTGCAGCCATGCGCTACATAGCAACACCCGAGGACAAGGTAAACATAGCCAACCTGCTGAACCTTTACAACAAGGTGATTCTGAAGAACGACACACCGCTTGAGGGATACCTGTCACAAGGCGAACTGAAAGAACTGTTGCCTGCGACATTCCGCAGCGAACTCGAGCACATGAAAGGACTGCCCACATATGAGCTCATTGAGAGACTCATGGCAATGCTCAACATTGAGAGTTCAAAGGGCGAGGAAGCTTATATCTATGCATTCCTTGACCACGTGTCACAGTTCATAAACAACAAGAGTTCCGACCTCACCGCTGTGCTCGCCGCATGGGACGAAGGACTTTGCAACAAGTGTATTCCGGCCGAGAACGACAACAGCATCAAGGCCATGACAATACACAAGTCAAAGGGACTTGAGTTCCACACGGTAATAATGCCTTTCTGTGACTGGAAACTTACAGGCGATGACCGCAGTCTTCTATGGTGCGAACCGACTACTGCACCGTTCAACACATTGAGCCTCCTGCCTATAAAGAGCAAGAAGGAGATGAAGAGCTCCGACTTCTGTAGCGACTACAACAAGGAGTACATGTACCAGATTGTGGACAACCTCAATATTGTATATGTGGCAACCACACGCGCCAAGAGCAACCTTATCATCTTTACCGAGAAACGCAACAGCACATCTTATCTTGTGTGGAAGCTCATCAACGCCGCTATGGAGAACATAGCACTTCCCGGAATTGTCAAGAGTGAAAATGAAAAAGGGACAACATACAGTTATGGCGAGATAGTTGCAAGCAAGGACGATGAGAAGAAAAGTACCAAGGAGAAGAAATGTGATAACCCGTTTGAGACTGAACCCGAGCCCTGCAGGACACCACTGACGTTCCACAAGAGCAGGATTGAGGTGAAGCAATCGCGCGAACTGGCACGTTTCCTTGCAACCGAAGAGGAGAAGAAAGTACTCAAGAACATAGCCGAAGGCGAACTCATGCATATGGTAATGCAGGAGATTGAGACTGCAGCAGATATAGATAAAGCACTTGACAAGCTTATGCTTCAGGGCATAATAGATGACGCAAAACGCCACGACAGAATCAAAGGACTGGTTGAGAGGGCACTTTCGAACCCCAAGTCCAAGGATTGGTTCAACGGCACATACAGGCTTTACAACGAGTGCACCATCCTCAGCCGTAAGAAGAGAGAGGCACGACGCCCCGACCGCGTAATGATCAAGGGAGAAGAGGCTGTTGTCGTCGACTACAAGTTCGGGCGCGAGTACGAAAAACACGAAGAACAGGTAAGGCAATACATGGAACTGCTTGCCGAAATGGGCTACAAAAATGTAACAGGCTATCTGTGGTATGTATATAAAAACGAAATTAAACCGGTAACACTATGAAACCATTCTTGAAGTCAGTAGCAGAAGATTTATACCGCAGATTCGGGGGCAACCTTGATAACGTTGCAGTAGTGTTCCCGAACAAGCGTGCAGGACTCTTTTTCAACGAATATCTGCTTGAATGCAGCGGCAACACGCCAATATGGAGTCCGCGATACATGACCATCAGTGAACTGTTCCAGCAGAACAGCGAACTTGTCATTGGCGATTCCATCCTGCTTGTCAGCAAACTGTACAAGGAGTACGTACGTCCCAAGCGCGCCGATGAGAGCCAGGAGGAGTACGAAAGAAACATTGAAGAGATTGACTCATTCTACTATTGGGGCGAGATGCTCATAAGGGATTTCGATGACATTGACAAGAACCTTGCCGATGCCAGACGTCTCTTTGCCAACATCAAGGACCTCAGAGCTATGGGAACAGGCAAGGACACTCTTACCAAAGAGCAGAAGGAATCAATTGAGAAATTCTTCAAGAACTTCAACCCCGAATCGGGAAGCGATGTAAAGGACAACTTCCTTTCTCTTTGGGAACGCATGTACACCATTTACTGCAATTTCAAGGAGAGCCTCAGAAAGATAAACGTTGCATACGAAGGCATGCTCTACCGCGATGTCATTGAGAGGGACGAGGAACTTGTGCTCAAGCACGACAAGTATGTATTTGTCGGGTTCAACGCGCTTAACGGTGCCGAGACAACGCTGTTCAAGAAGATAAAGGAGAGTGGCAAGGCTCTGTTCTATTGGGATTATGACAAGCATTACACAGAATCACACCGTCACGAGGCTGGACACTTCATGCGCAAGAACCTGAGCCAGTTCCCCAATGCCCTTGAGGGTGAGGAGTTCCAGTATCTGGCAGGAAAGAAGAATGTCACCGTTGTCTCAGCCGGCACCGACAGCATAGGTGCACGCTATGTCCCCCAATGGTTGCAGAACAACCTTACTGCAAATAATGTGGAGACAGCAATAGTGTTGTGCGACGAGACAATGCTCGACCCCGTACTTCATGCCATCCCAGGCGAAGCCAACGGCAACAAGCTCAACGCCATGAATGTGACAATGGGCTACCCCGTACAGCACACCCCCATATACTCGCTGGTAAAGCTGCTTGTAGAACTGCATACACGCGGTTGGAGTGAAAAGCACAAGGCATTCAACCTTAACCATGTCAGCAAGCTCCTGAAGCATCCTTATGTGATACAGGGGTGCAGCGAAGCCAATGAACTCTACACCTATCTTTTGAAGAACAACGTCTTCTATCCCAGTGAGGAGCTGTTGCACAAGAACAGTTTCTTCATCAAGATATTCACCCGTTCTACCGATAACGGACAATGGATTGAAGCCATGGCAGATATAATATATACCGTGGCCGAGAACCGTTCAAAAGTAGCCGAGGAGAAGGACGAGATATATGACAAACTCTTCAGTGAAGCCATAATGAAGGTACACTCTCAGGTACAGCGTCTCAAGGCCCTGCATAGTGCCGGTGAACTGAACATGAAACTGCAGACATTGGGGCGTCTTTTCATCAGAATGCTCTCATCGATGAGTGTGCCGTTCCATGGCGAGCCAGTTGTTGGATTGCAGCTGATGGGACTCCTTGAGACACGTAACCTCGACTTCAGGAACGTGATACTGCTCTCGGTCAATGAAGGTGCAATCCCAAGGACAAGCAACGAGAGCTCATTCATACCGTACAACCTGAGAAGGGCGTTCGGTCTTACACTCAGTGAGCACAGGGATTCCATATATGCATACTATTTCTACTGTCTGCTGCAACGTGCCGAGAATGTGACACTGGTATACAATGCATCAACCGACAGCAAGTACCGCGGAGAGTGTTCGCGCTACATACTGCAGCTGCTTGGCAGCAACCTGTACGACATAAAGAAGATTTCGCTGAGTGCACAGCAGGAGAACAAGGAGATACAGCTGAACCAGATTGCGAAGACTCCCGAGATGATAAAACGTCTACGTGAACGCTTTGACACTAACTACAGCAATATGGCTATGGACTTCTCTCCATCGGCAATCAACCGTTACATGAAGTGCAATCTCGACTTCTTCTATTATTACGTGCTTGGTCTTAAACCGATAGAAGAGGTAAGCACCGAACTCAAGCGAACCGACTTCGGAACCATATTCCACACTGCAGCCGAAATGCTCTACGAAAAGCTCACTGCCAATGGCAACAGAATAATAACAAAGAACATGCTCGAGTATTACATTGAAAACGAGCCCATGCTCGGTGAATTTGTGAACAAGGCATTCAAGAAAGAGTTCTTTAAGGATGGAAAGGTTGAATACAACGGCGAGCAGTACATAAATCGCGGTGTGCTGCTGAGATACCTTCGTCATCTTGTGGAAATGGATGTCGAGTATGCCGATTTTGTCTACGTCGGCAGCGAAAAGAGCATAAGGATAGGACATCCTCTGAAATGTAACGGATTTGACGCGCACTTCAGGCTTGGAGGTAAAATTGACCGCATTGACATAAAGGGCGACACAGTAAACATCGTGGACTACAAGACCGGCAGTCCCGATGATGCAGCCTCGGTTTCGCTTGACAATATTTTCAACGGGAAACCCAAGAGTGCAGGCAACAGACTGCAGGCATTCCTCTACTCCATTGCTCTGCATGAAATTATGCAGGCAGGGAAGGAGATTCCTGCAGAGAGTGACCTTGAATGGATAAACAGTGTAAGGAAACAGGGTGTTAAAAAAGTTTCCCCGGCACTTCTCTATGTAAAGAAGGTCAACAAGAATGACGGCAAAGACCTGAGATGCGAAAGAGAAAAGTGTATCATTGAACTGGAAAAGAATCCGGTAACCGATATCACTGTACTCAAGGATGATTTCATGAGCAGACTTGATGAAGTGCTGTATGAAATCTTTGATATCGATAAGCCGTTCACATTCACCGACAACGAGAAGAAGTGTGAAAATTGTGATTACAGGAACATCTGTGGAAGATAACATTATTTAACACAAGGCATATGAACAATACCGTATGCCTGCCGGTTAATATAATGTGTTTTTCATAGTAATAGATTTAAAACGGCAGCATCTGCTTGTGAAAGTCGATGCCCGAACGGATAAAAGCGTTTATCCGGACCCGAAAGCTGCGTCGTTCCCCTAAGGCGCAGCTTTTATTTTATTAATCCACAACCTCAATTAATGAACATTAAAGAATGTATAATGGATAATATATTCTGAAAAATATTCTTACATTTGTATAATTCATACTACCGCCTACAAAGAGTAATGAAAAAACTGCTTGCCATAATGCTTCTCATCGTAACACCTATGCTGCTGACTGCGCAACAGAGGGTGGGACTTGTCATGAGTGGCGGAGGCGCAAAAGGATTGGCACACATCGGCGTCATCAAGGCTCTTGAAGAGGAGAACATCCCCATTGACTACGTGACAGGAACCTCCATGGGAGCAATTGTGGCAGCACTCTACGCCATGGGATATACGCCCGATGAGATGATTGCATCAATAAAGAGTGATGACTTCCAGCGCTGGTACACCGGTACAATGGACCGCAAGTACATGTACTACTTTAAGCGCAACAACGATGTACCCGACATGCTGAGCATACATTTTGACTTGAAGGACTCGCTTCACATAGTAAAGCCTACAGCCAACATCGTCAATGCAACCCCAATGAACCTGGGCTTCATGGAGATATATGCAGGTGCCAATGCTGCATGCCGAAGCAATTTCGACAGTCTTATGGTACCGTTCCGTTGTGTGGCCGCCGATGTACATAAAAAAAGAGAGGTAATCTTTGCCGACGGCGACCTTGGCGATGCCGTACGCGCATCAATGACCTATCCATTCTTCTTCAAGCCCATAAGGAAAGACGGCGTGCTGCTATATGACGGTGGCCTGTACAACAACTTCCCGCATGACGTAATGAAGCGCGACTTCGCCCCGGACATAATGATTGGCAGTGTAGTCAGCGACAACCCTCCTCCACCCGATGAGAGAGACATCATCAGCCAGGTAGAGAACATGATAATGAACCGCAGCAGCTATACACTCGATGAAGAGGATGGCATTCTGCTCAACATTGATGTAAAAGGAGTCAACCTGCTCGACTTCCATAAGATTGACGAAGTGGTAAATGCCGGATACAGGCTTGCACGTGAGAACATAGATTCCATAAAGAGCCGCATACATGAACGGCAGGACAGGATGCTTCTGGCACAACGCCGCCAGGAGTTCAAGGCGCGCATTCCTGAACTTAAGTTCAATAATGTTACAGTGAGTGGTGTCGACGAGGAACAGGCAAAGTCAATCGCCAATGAATTCAACAAGTTCGGCGACAGGTTTACATATGAAGAGTGCAAGAAGGGCTACTATAGCCTCATGTCGGGCAGCAACATCGAGTCAATCATCCCACATGCGGTATACAACGAAGCCGACAGCACATACACACTGCACCTTGATGCGACAGTCACCCCACCTTTTACACTCAAGATGGGCGGCAATGTGGCTACGAACGTTTCGAACCAGCTCTATTTCGGCCTGCACTACCGCAACCTCGACAACCATGCCAAAGAGTTCATCCTTGACGGACAGTTCGGAAAAGTCTACAACAACGCACAGTTCTCGGGACGCATTGATTTCCTGAGCAAACTGCCTGTGTCAATGAAGTTCATAGCATCATATTCAACAATCGATTACTACAACCTCAAGTACCCGTTCTCCAAGGAGAACTCCATGGCGCTTAATCACCAGCGTGAGATTTTTGCAAAACTGAAATTCATCCTGCCCTTCCTGAGCCAGCATAAGGCGGAGTTCAGCATAGGCATAGCCGACATAAAGGACGAATACATGCCGTCAAGCATACTTGACCTGAACACACCCTCGTATGACAGGAACAACATAATGCTCTATGGTGCAGCCGTAAAGTTCGAAGGCAACACATTCGATACAAAGGTGTTCCCCACGGCCGGAATGTATGAATCGCTGACTGCGCAGTTCATTACCGGACGCGAGAAATACAGAGGCGTTACCGAAGTGCCTAACAATAAGCTTACACAATCGTGGTTGCAGATAGGTTATATACGTCGCGACCATTTCAAGGTAAGCAACAGTCTCTCTATTGGTACATACATGCAGTTCCACTACTCTACACGCAGGCTGTCGCACACGTACCAGTCGACAATGATGCAGGCCGAGGCTTTTGCTCCAACCATGAACAGCCTCTTCAACTACGACCCCAAGTTCCGTGCCAACCAGTTCGTCGCAGGCGGTGTAACCCCTATTATCAAGATAAACAACTTCCTGCAGATACGCCCCAGTTTCTACGCCTTTGTACCCTACCGCATGATATATGAGAATGCTGACGGAACTGCAGGCTATGCCAAGAAAAGGTTCAACGACTTCCAATACATCGGCGACTTTACCGTAGCTGCAAAATTCTCAAATATATCGGTCAGCGCATTTGCCAACTACTACAGTTCACACAAGAGAAGCGTCGACTTCGGACTCACCATCGGATGGTTCATGTTCCACGAACGGTTCATTGAACGATGATTGTCATATGTGGGCGACCCAAAAGAAAAACGGGACGCCCACTTTTGTCATGAGGTTGAATAAAAAGAGTTGTTTTTAGGCGTGCGAAGCCTGAAAAAGCGCAACCGACGCTGTAATGCGAGAGCAGAGAGTGCCCGCATTCTATGCCGA
>JAZQZM010000031.1:0-2695 GCA_045634085.1 Bacteroidaceae bacterium | reverse complement strand
TGATAAACGTGCCACTCGCCACAGTTAGGGCATATAGCCAATGTAGGAGCTACTGCCTTGTCATGAGTTCTTCTCTTGGCAGTTCTTGTCTTTGATTGTCTTCTTTTAGGATGTGCCATTTTTAAAACGTTTTAAATATTTTTTTAATTATCTTCTTCTAATTGTATATCCTTCAAACCGGCCCAACGTGGGTCCATCTGCATCTCATCGCCCTCCTCGGTATCATTTGCATCAACCGAGTGCTTCTTCAACTTACCGGCCATCTCGTGATTGCACTTACCCGGTGCATGCACACGCTTCATCGGCAACGCCAGAACAATGAACTCATACAGATACCACGCAATGTTCAAATCCCCTTCATGTTCAGGAACTATCACAATATCGCCTTCATCGGCATAGCTGTCACCAAGCTTCACTCGCAGTGTATTCTCGGTATCGACATCAATAGCAAGGTCATCAAGGCAACGGTCACAAGGTACAATTACTGTTCCTGCAAGCGAAAAAGAGAAATCAAAAATTTCCCTGCCTTTGTTTACCACCACTTTAGCCTTGACAGCGCCCTTCTGAAACTCCTCGCCATCGATATCAGCAAAGAATGCATTATCGAGGTCGAACTCCAATTCAAGGGAGGCAACCCTCATTCCCTTGAGGTCTACATTATACTTGTCAAATCTTCCCATCGCTACTATAAAATCAACTCTATCAATAATATAACTCCTCAAAAGCAGTGCTTCACATCCACACTATCCGATTTTAGGACACAAAGATAGTAATAAAATTCTTTAGAAACACCTAATTTGGTAAAAAACTTTACTTTTTTAGCTCAATACGGAAGGTTGTACCCTTTCCTGGGAGCGATTTCTTGATATATATGCGTCCTTTGTGGAATTCTTCAACAATTCTCTTTGCCAAAGAGAGCCCCAATCCCCAACCGCGAGGCTTTGTTGTGAAGCCCGGTTCAAAGATCATCTTCCAGCGCGATTTAGCTATTCCTTTGCCCGTATCTGCGACATCAACCAGCACCTTGTCGTCGTCATCGGTAACAACAACCGAAATCTCGCCACAACCCTCCATGGCGTCAATTGCATTCTTGCAAAGGTTCTCAAAAACCCACTCCATCAAAGGCGCATTAAGATGTGCAGACAATTGAGCATCAGGGAACGAAAGTTTATACTGCACCTTTGCAGGACTGCGGCGTTTCATATACTCCACGGCCTTACCCACAACAGCTGCAACATCCTCCAGAGCCGGTTCGGTCCTTGAACCAATCTTCGAGAAACGGTCGGCAACCATCTGCAAACGCTGTACATCGCGTTCCATTTCGGGCAGCAATTCATCATCGGCATACTTCGCCTTAAGCACCTCAACCCACGCCATAAGCGACGATATTGGCGTTCCCAGCTGATGCGCAGTCTCTTTCGATAAACCTACCCACACACGATTCTGCTCGGCACGCTTTGAACTTAGAACAGCAACAAAACATATGATGAAGAAAAGCACAACAACGCCAAGCTGAATATAGGGATAATAGGAAAGACGAGACAATAATTCCGATTGCGAATCAAGCAGCACAGACTGCGAAGCAAGCAATATCGACTGCGATTCAAGCAACTCTGACTGTGAAGCCTGAATACCCGAAAGATGCGACAACGCCAGTGACTCATTATAGCAAATACTCAAATAACCCTCATTGGGAGCCAGCTCCATACGGATGACATAACCTTTCTCCTTTGCACGTTCAACCACATCATATATAACAGAATCAGCATCACATGCTGCCGGAATTTCTATATTACGGTATAGAGAGACATCGCCGTTGCCATCAAGCACAACAACTGGGATAGTATTGTTGCTTTCAAGTACAGAAATTGCAAGAGTGAGGTCGGTATTCCCGTCGGCGTTATTTATACAGCGCATCGCCTCTACCCAAAGTTCCATTTTCTTGAACTCCTCCTTCTTACGTTCCTCAACAACTGTTTCCAGTTCCTTCACATGTCTCTCCAAATCATTGACATGTGTCTCAAAATCCTTGACATGAGCCTCAAGATCCTTAACATGGTCACCCAGAGCCGTCACAAGCAAGTTTGACACGAGCAACGACACCACAAAAATAAGCAACGCAAAAATTATCAGAACGGGCCGCAGATGACGGCTATTATTCATACTCATAGAAATAGTTTTTCAGTAATAACGCAAAGAAAACAATAATATTTTATTGTACCGCTTGCCATGAGCAAATATAACAAAAAAAAGAGAACCTCAGCATTGACTGAAGTTCTCTCGAAAAAAAGTGGCGATGACCTACTCTCCCACAAATCTTTGCAGTACCAACGGCCCACTATTGATGAGGGCAAACAAGGTTAAAGGTCAAAGGTCAAAACGGAAAGCTACAGTAAACCTTTCACATTTCAGCTTTCACATTTCAGCTTTATACACAAAAAAAAGGACACCTTTTAAAGATGTCCTTTTCTATAAAAGTGGCGATGACCTACTCTCCCACAATGTTGCGGGTAAGCGAGTGAAACACCAAGCTTGCTTGAGTGTTTTGCAACGAGCGGGAGCAACTTCGTGGAACAATTATATGCAATGCACGCCATGTCTGAAATATAATGAATTACAAGGACTACCCACGCAAGGTGGGATAATAGAAAAAGAAGCCCCAAACTTTCGTTTAGAGCTTCCAAGTAAAAGTGGC
>JAZQZM010000030.1:0-2779 GCA_045634085.1 Bacteroidaceae bacterium | reverse complement strand
CGCACCGCATACGGTGTGATATACGTGCCACTCACCACAGTTAGGGCAAATTGCCAATGTAGGAGCTACTGCCTTGTCATGAGTTCTTCTCTTGGCAGTTCTAGTCTTTGATTGTCTTCTTTTAGGATGTGCCATTTTTCTAACTTTTTAATTATCTTCTTCTATTTGTATATTCTTCAATGCTGCCCAACGAGGATCAACCTCCTGTTCCTCATTATCCATTTCATCGGACGCCTCGGGCGAATGCTTCTTGAGTTTGCCTGTCATTTCGTGGTTACACTTGCCTGGAGCATGTACACGCCTCATTGGAAGTGCCAACGCAATGAACTCATAGAGATACCACGCAAAGTTGAAGTCACCGTCCTGCTCAGGAACGACAACAACATCACCGTCATCGGCATAATCATCGCCAAGTTTCACCTTCAAGGTATTCTCCGTTGAGACTTCTATCTCAAGGTCATCAAGGCAGCGGTCACAAGGAACAACCACAACACCGTCTAGAACAAATGTGAAATCGAAGAGATCCCTGTTCTTCCTCACTGTCACGGTTGCCTTCACTGCACCCTTCTGGAACTCCTCGCCCTCAATATCACCAAAAAAAGTGTTGTCAAGGTCAAACTCCATCTCAAGGGATGCCGTCTTTAACCCTTTAAGGTCTACATTGTATTTATCAAATCTTCCCATCTCCTACTATAAAATCATCACATTCAACAATATAAACACATAAAAGCAGTGTCTTTTATCCGCACTGCCCGATTTTAGGACACAAAGATAGTAATAAAATTCTTTAGAACCACCTAATTTATGGAAAAACTTTACTTTTTTAGTTCCAGACGGAATGTCGTGCCCTTTCCCGGGACAGAATTCTTGACAAAAACCCTGCCCTTGTGATACTGTTCCATGATTCTCTTCGCAAGCGAGAGCCCCAGTCCCCAGCCTCGTTTCTTAGTAGTATATCCAGGTTCGAAAACCCTTTTGTGGCACGACTTTGCAATACCTTTGCCCGTGTCAGTAACATCAATGAATGCACAACTGCCGTTCTGCGACACATTTATCGTTATCTGCCCGCAGCCGTTCATGGCATCAACAGCATTCTTGCACAGGTTCTCCACCACCCACTCAAGCAACGGCGCATTCATGCTCACCAGCAAAGGAGATGAAGGGATCGACAATTCATACTTGACCTGCGACGGGCTACGTCGTTTCACATACTCCACAGAACGTTCTATAACAGCCCTAAGGTCCTCAACCATATGCTCCGGCTTAGAGCCAATCTTTGAGAAGCGTTCCGCCACACGTTGCAGACGCGCGACATCATGTTCCATCTCAGGCAACAGTTCATCGGCAGGGTACTTCTCCTTCAGCACCTCGATCCACGCCATCAGCGAAGATATTGGAGTACCCAATTGGTGCGCAGTCTCCTTGGAAAGACCCACCCACACACGGTTCTGCTCGGCACGCTTGGAGCTGAGTATAGCCAATATACATATTACAAAGAAGAGCAACACCACCGCCAACTGCACATAAGGATAATAGGAGAGACGGGCCAACAACTGCGACTGGGAATCGAGCAGTCTCGACTGCGACTCAAGCAGCACCGACTGCGCATCAAGTATCCCCGAAAGACGCGACAGTTCAAGCGACTCATCGTACAGTACACTCATAAAACCTCCATAAGGAGCCATATCCATACGTATGACATACCCCCTCGCACGGGCATGCTCAACGACTTCGTTTACAAGCGACGCAGTATCACAGCCGGCCTGTAGTTCTATGTTACGGTAATTGTTGACATTGCCGCAACTGTCGAACACCACCATGGGTATTGTATTGTTGCTCTCAAGGACAGAGATGGCAAGGCTGAGGTCAGTATTCTCATCAGCATTATTTATGGTACGCATTGCCTCTACCCAGAGTTTCATCTTGTCCAATTCCTCCTGGCGGCGTTCAACCACAAGACCCTCAAGTCCCTTCACATGAGTCTCCATTCCCTTTACATGCGCCTCAAGATCCCTCACATGGGTTTCAAGAGCACTCACAAGGAGATTAGACACAAGCAACGACACTACAAAAATGAGCAGTGCAAGAGTTACCAGGAAAGGTCTGAGCCAACGGCTGTTATTCATACGCGCTGTTTTTAGAAATAAATCACAATATTAACGCAAAGAAAACAATAATATTTTATAGTACCGCCTATTTGCAGGTGAAAGGTCAAAGCAGAAAGGTCAAAGCTGCATACACAATCATGTGGATGACCCAAAAGTAAATGGGTTATCCACTTCTTATTACGAGTTTGAATAAAAAGAGTTGTTTTTAGGCGTGCGAAGTCCGAAAAAGCGCAGTTTACTAAGCGTAAACGAGCATTTTAAGGGCACAACAACAAAAGAACCTTTTTAGTCGGCCTCCTACAATATTAGCATTATTTGCCTTGCTGCCTCTTTGGGCCTTTGAGAAGGTATATGCCCAAAAAGAGAGAACCTCAGTGTAACTGAAGTTCTCTCGAAAAAAGTGGCGATGGCAGTGCGGTACCGTAGCACTGCTTGCGACGACGGGAGCTTTAGCTCCCCAAAGGAGTGCCTTTAGGCCACTACTCTCCCACAAACGGAACGAAGTGGAGTTCGTTGGTGCCGACAGCAATAGGTCTCACGCAGCATGGACGGAGTTCATGCCCGTGCGGGTTGCGGATAGACGGCACCACCAGGAGAGAGGGCATTGACAGTTTTATATAATAAAAAAAGGACATCCTTTTAAGATGTCCTTTTCTATAAAAGTGGCGATG
>JAZQZM010000029.1:0-33849 GCA_045634085.1 Bacteroidaceae bacterium | reverse complement strand
GGCATAGAATGCGGGCACTCTCTGCTCTCGCATTACAGCGTCGGTTGCGCTTTTTCGGACTTCGCACGCCTAAAAACAACTCTTTTTATTCAACCTCGTAATAAGAAGTGGATAACCCATTTACTTTTGGGTCATCCACTTTCTTGTTTATAATATGGAATGTATGCTTAGCAGATTCTCTCCATTCTCTCCTTCATTACCTTCTCGGCTCCAAGGATGATGTCCTTGATTATCTCTGCAGCAGGCTCTACCTGCTTCACCAGGCCTGCGCACTCGCCAGCCATGTAGCTGCCGTCGGCATCGCCCTCCTGTACGGCCTTGCGCAGTGCACCGCCGCCGAATGCGAGCATCTCCTCGGGTGTCACATTGGGGTCCGATTCCATCTTGGCAAAGTTCCTTGAGAACGGTGTCTTCAATGAACGTACAGGGTGACCCAATGACTTGCCTGTCACGATGGTCGATATGTCGGTTGCCTTTACAATCTTCTCCTTGTAGTTCTCATGCACGTTGCACTCTGTTGCTGACAAGAAGCGTGTACCCACCTGTACGCCATCGGCGCCAAGCATGAACGCAGCAGCCGCACCACGGCCGTCGCATATGCCACCGGCTGCAATGACAGGAATCTCCACTGCGTCGACAATCTGCGGAATGAGCGGCATTGTGTGCAGCTCGCCTACGTGACCGCCCGATTCGGCACCCTCGGCAACAATGGCGTCAACACCTGCAGCCTGCATCTTTACCGCGTGGGCAACACATGCAATTACAGGAATTACCTTTATGCCGTTTTCTTTCCACATGGGCAGGTATTTTGCCGGAGAACCGGCGCCTGTAGTGACAATCTTTACACCCTCTTCCACAATCATGTTCGCAATCTCCTCGGCGTTGGGTGCCTGGAGCATGATGTTCACACCGAAAGGCTTGTCGGTAAGTGTCTTGCACTTGCGTATTTCGTTACGCACAGCCTCACTTCCGGCGTTTATTGCCGAGATGAGGCCGAGACCACCGGCGTTCGATACTGCTGCAGCAAGTTCTGCATCGGCAACCCAGGCCATACCGCCCTGGAAAATGGGATACTCAATCCCAAGAATCTCGCATATTCTGCTCTTAATCATAATATTGTTCTATGTAAATTGAATTGTCTGTTCCTGTCTTTTTGAAAACCCCGCAAAGGTATACAATTAAACCGCTTGTGGGGCTTGGCTTAACATTGTTTAACTGAACGCACCCATATTGGCTCATTTGTGGATAAAAAGAGCCTTGAAATGTCGCGTCCTTTGGGAGAAGATGCTTTGCCTGTCGCTTGCATCACCCGTCAGTCACCCACACCCTCGAGGTGGCGGAACCTGTTCACTAATCTCATGCGCTTCTTGCGCGTGTTAATGTTGGGGTGGTAGTTGCCGGCATATCTGCTGCGGCGCAGCTTCACGAACATTCTGGCAACGAATGCAACAATCATGAATCCGATTATTATTATCCATGCAATCATAGGCAAACTGGTTGGCGGGTTAATAATATGGCTGTTCTCATTCTCTTGCCTGCAATGTATGCATTTCTGCAAAAACAAACAAGCAACTACGTTGTCTTTTTGCGAATTTAACTAAAAAAAGGCAAAAATGGGCAATATTTTTTCATCTGTTAAAAATCGAAATTGTTGATATCTTTTTCGTCTCTTTAGTGTGGTTTTTTGCATATATTGTTTATTTTTGCCTATCTTTCGTTTTTCGGAAACAAAAATCTAAAAACATATATGATTCAGACTGTTGTGAAGCGCGACGGACGTGTTGTCGGCTTCAATGAAGAAAAGATTGTTACGGCTATCCGTATGGCCATGCTCCACACCGAGAAAGGTGAGGACATGTCACTCATCCGCCAGATTGCTGACCGCATCTCGTTCAAGGGCGATGCCCAGATGGATGTTGAGGCAATCCAGGATATGGTTGAGATGGAGCTCATGAAGAGTAGCCGAAAGGATGTTGCCCAGAAGTACATCGCTTACCGTAACCAGCGCCGCATTGCGCGCAAGGCAAAGACACGCGACATTTTCCAGGAGATCATCAACATCCAGTCGAATGATGTCACCCGCGAGAATGCCAACATGAACGCCGATACCCCGGCGGGTATGATGATGAAGTTCGCAAGTGAGACAACAAAGCCTTTCGTTGATGACTTCCTTTTGAGTGAGGAGGTTGTTGGTGCCGTGCATGACAACTATCTCCACATCCACGACAAGGACTACTATCCCACAAAGAGCCTCACATGCTGCCAGCATCCGCTTGACAACATCCTGCTCAACGGCTTCAATGCAGGCCATGGCGAGTCACGCCCTGCAAAGCGTATTGAGACTGCGAGCATCATTGCGTGTATCTCAATGGAGACAGCGCAGAACGAGATGCACGGTGGTCAGGCCATTCCGGCTTTCGACTTCTATCTTGCACCATATGTACGTGCAAGCCTCATCGAGGAACTCAAGGCAATAGAGGAACTTACAGGTGCCAACTACTCACACCTCTACAACAAGGAGATTGAGGACTATGTGCATCAGCCTCTCGACTTCCTCAGTGGCGACGAACGCATAATGCAGCATGCCATAAACAAGACCGTGTGCCGTGTGCACCAGGCAATGGAGGCATTCATCCACAATATGAATACCATCCACTCACGTGGCGGTAACCAGGTGGTGTTCAGTTCTATCAACTACGGTACCGATACATCGGCCGAGGGACGTTGCATCATCCGCGAGCTGCTCAACAGCACATACCGTGGTGTGGGCAATGGCGAGACTGCAATCTTCCCCATCCAGATATGGAAAAAGAAACGTGGCGTGAGCTACTTGCCGGGCGACCGCAACCACGACCTTTACCAGCTTGCATGCAAGGTAACAGCACGCCGTTTCTTCCCCAACTTCCTGAACCTTGACGCCACGTTCAACCAGAGTGAGGAGTGGAAGGCCGATGACCCCAAGCGCTACATGCATGAGGTGGCAACCATGGGATGCCGCACCCGCGTATATGAGAACCGTTTCGGTCCCAAGACATCAGTGGGCCGCGGTAACCTCTCATTCTCAACTGTCAACATTGTGCGCCTTGCAATCGAGTGCATGGAGGTCGAGAACAAGGAGCAGCGTATCTCAATGTTCCTTGCCAAGCTCGACAACCTGCTCGAGATTACAGCACGCCAGCTGCACGAGCGCATGGAGTTCCAGAAGAGTGCCTTTGCAAAGCAGTTCCCCTTGCTCATGTCTGCTCTGTGGGTAGGCTGCGATAAACTCAAGCCAAACGAGACCATTGCTCCTGTAATCAACCAAGGAACTCTTGGTATCGGCTTCATTGGCCTTGCCGAGTGTCTTGTAGCACTAATTGGCAAGCACCATGGCGAGAGTGAGGAGGCACAGGAACTTGGTTTGCGCATCATCACCTACATGCGTGACCGTGCAAACGATTTCTCGGAGCAGTACCAGCACAACTACAGTATCCTGGCTACTCCTGCCGAGGGACTCTCGGGCCGTTTCACACGCGGCGACCGCAAGCGCTACGGCGTGATTCCGGGCGTTACCGACCGCGATTACTACACCAACAGCAACCACGTACCTGTATACTACAAGTGCAGTGCACGTCACAAGGCCGAGGTTGAGGCTCCATATCACGACCTCACACGCGGTGGTCACATCTTCTACGTCGAGATTGACGGCGATGCCACACACAACCCCGAGGCTATCATGCGCGTGGTGGATATGATGGACCAGTACAACATCGGTTACGGCTCAGTAAACCACAACCGCAACCGTTGTCTCGACTGCGGTCATGAGAACTCTACAAAGGACCTTCAGGAGTGCCCACAGTGCCACAGCAAGAACCTTGACAAGCTGCAGCGCATTACAGGTTACCTTGTAGGTACAACCGACCGTTGGAACAAGGCGAAACTCTCCGAGCTTAACGACCGCGTAGTACACGAGTAAGAATATGGCAACAATCTCTATACTTGAGATAATGGAGGATACAACTGTTGATGGACCGGGGTTTCGTACCTCGGTCTATTCTTCAGGTTGCCCGCACCATTGCCCCGGTTGCCACAATCCCCAGTCGTGGGACATTGATAACGGCAGGGAGATAGATATCGAGGAGATACTCGATGTCATTCTTGCCGACCCTTTTGCCGATGTCACCTTCTCGGGTGGTGACCCAATGTTCCAGCCCGACGGTTTTGCTGCACTTGCACGTGCGATAAAGGAACGTAGCAGCAAGAATATATGGTGCTACACAGGCTATCTCTTCGAGCAGCTGTTGCAGAACCCCTCGCAGAGGGCATTGCTTGAGCAGGTTGATGTGCTTGTCGACGGCCGCTTCGTTGAGGCCCTGCGCGACGAGACCCTGCGCTTCCGTGGCAGCAGCAACCAGCGTGTCATTGATGTGCAGCGTTCGCTGGAGGAGGAGAAAGTCGTTTTGTTATAATAATAGCAACAAAACATGTTATCGCATCTATTCATGGTTAACTGAGAAAAAAATCTGTATCTTTACGTTTGGACAGTCATTGGGTAACGAAAAGTATCCATGACTAGATTTGCACATCTCATTTCTAATACACGTATTTCGGAGTATTAAATCTAATCTGTTTATTTTATCTTTATATCTGCAGAACTATGGCTACAGGAATTAGAAGAAGCCTATTCATCGGCCTAGGCGGAACCGGTATGAGTTCATTGCTCTACACAAAGAAGATTTTCGTTGACACATATGGCGAAGTGCCGCACATGATTGGCTTTTTGGGCATTGATACTGTTAGTGGCTTTTACGACAAAAGCTTTGAGACGAAGAATGGTCGGAAAGTTTATTTGGACAAGAATGAACAGATGAATGTCTATGCGTTAGGTTCGCTCAAGAACTGTGTCGGAGCGGTGAGAACTGGTGGCCGTTTCGCGCTTACAATCAACTATCAGACTGTATTTGCAAAGATAGAGCAGATTATGCTTCAGATAAACAATGTCCAGAATTTATACAACAATGAGTATTATCCATTTGGAAATGAAGTTGAAGTCCACTTGGTGTTCTCTGTTGCTGGAGTAACAGGTAGCGGAACCTTTGTGAATATCGCTTCGTACATAAAAGAAACGTATCCTATGTGCAGACTGATTGGGCATGCTGTTCTGCCAGGAGTTTTTGATGCCATGATTCAGGCGCCTGCCGCAAAGGCAAGAATCTTCCCTAATACATACGGTGCTATAAAGGAGATTGATTATACTATGCACATGGACTTCAACTCAACACCTATTCAGTTGAATTATATCAAAGATATCAATTCACAAATCACGGGACCATTGTTCAACTCAATTACATTAGTTGACAATGTAAACCAACAGGGTCTTGTTTACAACCACATTTACGAACTTACAGAAATGCTAGGTCTCGCTCTGTTTACAGACGCGACGAACAATATGCCAGTAGATATCAGTGACAAAATGGATCGAATTTATGCAAGCGGCGTTTACGATGTCAAAGACAAGAAAGCATGGGTCCGTGGCTTTGGTATCTGCGAAATCACACACAATAGTTCAGATTTGGCAAGAATATATCAGATAAAGGCAGCAAAGAATGTTATCGAGAGATTGGGCAACAGTTGCGTTGATACAGACCAGATTGTAAGTGCATGGATTGATTCTCCTGAGGTTAATATCCGTGAGAATGATGGTAATGATCACGTCATTGACTTTATTTTGTCTCCGCAACCTAAATTCGAATTGACGATTTCGGATAAGGAGGCACCGGAAGACGATGTCAATACTAATAGGCAGCAGAATAGACCAAGTGACGACGAGGTAAACGGAAAGGTAACTGAACTCATCAACAAGGTGCGTGAAGAGTTGAAGAAACTCGTTGTAAAGCATATAAATAAAGAGTGTGGTATTGCCACTGTTAAAAATATTCTTCTTGGCATTACAGCTCAGGTGGACATCTTCAAAGGTGAGATGCAGAGTGAACTCGATGAACTCCGTGAAAAAATGCCACGTCTTGAAACTGAACTCAAGGCGGAGATTACCGACTTGAAAGAGTATATGAAGAGACCTGCTCTCTTTAGAAGAAATGCAGAGGTTGAGAACCGTTGTACAAATGTTGCCGACGCGACAAAGAAGATAAATGTAAATGAGATTGAGATTGTACGTCGACAGGCTGCCATAAAGGTATTCAATGCAATACAGTCAATGCTTTTGGAGGAGAATGAGAGAGTTGGAGGTATTGAGAAAACTTTGAAGAATGTAAACGCTCAGTTTACAACTGAACTTGCAAACATCACAAACAATATCGGTAGAAATATCCATACATTCCAGATTGATTTGGCAACTGAGGAGGCCATGAATATCAAGGTTAATCCAGAGGAGGTACAGGTTGATGAGTTTGCAAGAAGCATCGGTGGTGATGCTATCTACTCACTCGATGGTCAGAATGCCGTCAATGTGCAGAATTATTTTACTGTATATACATCAAGTCTTGCAACCAGCAAGAGATTGGCAAATACAACAATTGACGATATTGTCAATGAGATGGATGAGGATAAGTTGAATAGGATTGTGAATGTTGCTATTCAGAAATCGTCTCCATTCTTGGAGGTTGACTACGGTCAGCATCAGCCTAATATGAGATTCCAGGATTTCTACTACATTGGTGTTCCTGATATGACAAACAACCGTCTCTTCAGGGATAAGACGATAGAGAATATTACTAAGGGTGTTGTAAGTATTGATTACTCTTCAACTGGTGTCAATGACAAGATTATTTTCTATCGCCAACTTGGTGTGGTGCCTGCATATACTTTGACTTGCTTGAACAAGTGTAAGGCCGAATACGATAGGTCACCCATCAATCATTTCATTGATGCTCAGTGGGAGGTGCGTATGATACGTGAAAATTTTGAAATTGAGCCACAGAGAGCCAATACAACCGAAGAACTGCTTGACATGTGGGTAAAGGGATTCATCTTCGGCCTCATAAAGAATGAGAATGGAGAGTACAGCCTCAAGAGCAATGAGCTGGGCGACCCACTCTTTGACAATTGGATTACCATAGGCGAATATCGTGATGATGCGTACGACCAGTTCAAGCAGCACAGAGCAACCATTGCTAAGGAGTTCACAGGGTATTTTGAGGATTATCTCAGAACCAACGGCGAAGAGGCCGTAAACCAGCTGACAGCTGATGCCAAGGCCAACTATCTTGACAAATACTCACAGATTAACATGACAAGGACCGAGATAACAGCAAGAGGCAATGAGAACATCCGTCGTTTGATTACTCAAGAGATTGAGTATGTCATACGTCTCTGAACCTTATAGCAAACCTATGCATTTCCTCTACGAAACTATATTCCAGCCCGAACTTATAGAACTCTGCAATTGACTTTACAAGTGCAAGGCCAAGGCCTGTTGAGCCGTTGGCGCCACCGGTGTAGAACCTGTCGAAAAGGCGTGTGGCATCAAGCGGCTCTGTGCCGCTGTTCTCTACCATGAGCATCTCCTTGTCCATGGAAATGCGTATTGTGCCGCCCCGGGTGGTGTAAAGGAAGGCGTTCTTCAGAAGGTTGGTGACCAATGTGGTTGCCAGTGACTCGTCCATGGCTGCGATGAACTGCGCGGGCAGCTGTGTGCTGCATGTGATTTCCTTGCCGGCATAGATTTCCTTGTATATCTCGAGCTCGTTGTCTATGAGCTCTACAATATCCACGTCGTGTACTTCGTTGAACTGGGAGTTCTCGATCTTTGAAATGAGCAGCAGTGTACGGTTAAGGCGGCTCAGGCGGTGCAGCGACTGGCGCATCTTGGTGAGTTCGGCGAACTGCTCCTCGGTAAGCGGGGTGTTGTCTATCATCCACTCGATGCGTGTGCCGAGCACGGCAAGCGGTGTCTGCAGTTCGTGTGAGGCGTTGCCGATGAACTGTTTCTGGCGTTCGAAGTTCTCCTCGGCGCGCGCAATGGTGCTGCGGGCACTCTCTGTCAGTATCCTGAACTCCTCGATGTGCGTGCACATGGGCAAATCCTCAACGCCGTTGCCAAGGCTGTAGCCGTCGAGCCATCTGAGCAGGCGGTATAACGGCCGCATGCTGTAGTTGAACACTATTGACGTTACTGCAAGGATTGTTATCACAAGTATGGCGTAGAGTGCCACAAGATGCCACAGTACGGCAAGGAGCAGGTCCTCGCGTTCGAATGTGGGGGTTGAGACGGTGAGCAGCCAGGTGTTGCCGTCGGCGTCGGAGAAACTCATGCGCAGTGTGCGCGCAGGCTCGGTCTCGCGCTTTTCGGGGATATATACCTGTCTGTCCTCAAACTCAAGAATGGGCCCGGTGCATGTGCCGCCGGGCAACAGCTCGATGCTGTATGTGTTGTTGCTGCCGTCACTCTGCCCCGGGAGTTCATGGTTGGTGAGGGTGCGGCGTATGAGCATGGTCGCGTAATCCTCGAGGCTGTCGTCGGTCTCATCGTTTATCTCATGTACCATTGAGTAGTAGAACACGGCCGCCCAAAGCAGGAGTATGGGCAGCAAGATGGCCGAAAGCCTTATTGTTACGCGGTAGATGAGTTTCATTCTTCGTTGCTTGTGAATTTGTACCCGAAGCCGTAGACGGCTTTTATGTTGATGTCGGCCCCCGCCTCGGTGAGCTTCTTGCGCAGGTTCTTTATCTGGGCGTAGACGAACTGGAAGTTGTCGGCCATGTCAATGTGGTCGCCCCAGACGGCCTCGGCAAGCACGGCTTTGTCGACAATGTGCTGCGGGCGCTGCATGAAGTAGAGAAGTATGTCGAACTCCTTTTTCAACAGCGGTACATTCTTGCCGGCAACCTTTATTGTGCGGCTGCCAAGGTCCAGGGTTATGTTGCCTGCACTCATGCTGTTGCTCACTGCACCGCTGCCGCGGCGCATCACACTCTTGATGCGTGCCGAGAGTTCGGCCATGTAGAAGGGCTTGGCAAGGTAGTCGTCGGCACCCAGGTCAAGGCCGGTTATCTTGTCGTCGAGTGAGTCGCGTGCCGATATTATTATCACGCGTTCTTCCTTGCCGCTTCTCTTTATCTCCTCGAGCAGCTTGAGGCCGTTGCCGTCGGGCAGCATTATGTCGAGCATTATACAGTCGTAGCTGTAGCCTGCAATCTTGTCGCAGGCATCGAAGTATGTGGGCGCGGTTTCTACTACGTAGCCCTCGCCCTGCAATGCGCGCTGCATTATCTCGCGCAGCGAAGTGTCGTCTTCAATTATAAGCAGTTTCATTTTCTTGTGTGTCTTATGGTATTTCTCGCGTTGCTGCGATGCTGCTCCAAAAATATATCTGCTTTTTGAAAGGAATCTGAAATGCGTTATTTTTCTACCAGTTCAAAGTCGAGCTGCTTGCGGTCGAGGTTGGCGCGGACTATTCGTATGTGTACCGGGTCGCCTATTGTGAACTTGCGGCGTGTGCGGCGTCCGATGAGGCAGTAGTTGGCGTCGTCGAACTCATAGTAGTCGTCCTGCAGGGTGCGCATTGGAATCATACCCTCGCACTTGTTGGCGTTGATTTCGGCATACAGGCCCCACTCGGTAACACCGCTGATGACTGCGTCATACTCCTCGCCAATGTGCTCACTCATGAACTCGACCTGCTTGTACTTGATGCTGGCGCGTTCGGCATTGGCTGCCACCTGCTCCTGTGCCGAGCAGTGGTCGCACAGGTCCTCGTACTTGGGCTTGCTCACTGTGCGTGACTCAAGCGTGAGGTAGCGGTGCAGCAGACGGTGCACAAGGAGGTCGGGGTAACGGCGTATGGGCGATGTGAAGTGTGAGTAGTATTGGAAGGCAAGGCCGTAGTGACCGATGTTCTCGGTGGAGTAGCGTGCCTTCTGCATTGTGCGCAGTGATATCTGCTCAATGACATTCTGCTCCTTGGTGCCGTGGATGTCCTTGAGAAGGGTGTTGAGTGCCGATGCCGATGTGGTGCGGCCCGACGCACTTTTCATCTTGTAGCCGTGCTTTGTCACGAACTTGGAGGGCATTGCTAGCTTCTCGGGGTTGGGCTGGTCGTGTATGCGGTATACAAAGACTTTGGGTGTCTTGTTGGTCGCTGTCTTGCGGCCTATCTTCTCGGCAACCGTGCGGTTGGCAAGGAGCATGAACTCCTCGATGAGCTGGTGCGACTCGTTGCTCTCGGTGAAGTATACCGAAAGGGGCTTGCCCTTCTCGTCGAGGCGGAACCTCACCTCGGCCTGCTGAAAATCGATGGCGCCTGCCTGGAAACGCTTGCTGCGCATCTTTTGTGCAAGTGAGTTCAGTGTCTTTATCTCGTTGTAGTACTCTCCCTCGCCTTTGTCTATGATTTCCTGTACCTCCTCGTAGCTGAAACGGCGGTCACTCTTTATTATGGTGCGTGCAATATGTGCCTTCTTGACTTCGGCATTCTCGTTCATGGTGAAGATGACCGAGTAGCTGAGCTTCTCTTCATTGGGGCGCAATGAGCAGAGGAAGTTGCAGAGCCTCTCGGGTAACATGGGGATGGTGCGGTCTACAAGGTATATTGATGTCGCACGCTTGAATGCCTCCTTGTCGATGATGCTGCCTTCGGTGACATAATGCGATACGTCGGCAATGTGCACGCCTACTTCCCACAGTCCCTCGCCTACAGGGCGTATTGAAAGCGCGTCGTCAAAGTCCTTGGCGTCAATGGGGTCTATGGTGAACGTGGTCACGGCACGGAAGTCCTCGCGCTTGGCAATCTCCTCTTCCGTGATGTCAGTAGGCAGTTTGGCTGCTGCCTCTTCAACGGCCTCGGGGTACTTGTATGGCAAGCCGTACTCGGCAAGTATGGCGTTCATCTCGGCATTGTTCTCGCCACTTTTTCCAAGTATGTCGATGACCTTGCCCACGGGGTTCTTGCTCTCCATGGGCCATTCGAGCATCTTTACAACGGCCTTGTCGCCGTTCTTGCCGCCCTTGAGCATATCCTTTGGAATGAATATGTCGTTGGGCATCATGCGGTTCTCGGTGATGAGGAAAGCGTAGTGCTTCTCAACATGCAGTTCGCCCACGAATGTGTCGTGCACGCGCTTTACAATCTCCACGACTTCGCCCTCGCGCCCGCGTCCACGGCGGCGTGCAAAGAGTGCCACGCGCACCAGGTCGTCGGTGAGTGCATGTGCCGAGTTGCGTTCGCTGATGAGTACCGGCTCGCTGCCGTCCTCGGGGTAGAACTCGTTGTAGCCGTCCTTGCTGCGCGAGAATGTACCGAACAGCATCGAGGTGTTGCCTGCAAGGACATAACGGCGGAACTCCGGCTCCATGATGAACCCGTCGAAGACCATGTCGTCAAGAACCTGTACACACAGCGTCCTTGCCGATGTTGATGTAAGGTTCAGCTCCTTGAATATCTCCTTGGGGCTCAAAACTTTGCCCTCGTTGTGGTTGAACAGCGATACGAGCATCTCGACAAGTGCGTTCTTGTTTATGCGGCTTTTGCCTTTTCCACCTTTCTTTGCCATGGTCTTACGTTTTTTTTCTTTTTGCTAAAGTAGTAATAAAACGGCATTCTGCAACATTCTTATATAAAAAGTATGTGAAAATGTATGTCGGCTGTGTGCCGAAGATTATAGGCGGCAATTTAAAGTCAGTTAGAGTTTTTTGCACTATCTTTGCAGTAAAGTTCTCTTTTATGAAGATTCTGGTTACCGGTGCAAGCGGTTTTATAGGCAGTTTTATTGTTGACATGGGCCTTGAGAATGGGTACTCCATGTGGGCCGGCATGCGCGCAGGCAGCAGCCGAAAGTTCCTGAGTGATGAACGCGTGAATTTTGTGGAACTTGATTTCTCTTCGGTGGAAAGGCTCACAGCGCAGTTGCTTGATTTCAAGGCCGTACACGGTGCGTGGGATTACATTGTGCATGCTGCCGGTGTAACGAAATGTCTCGATAAAAAGGAGTTTCTCAAGGTGAACTATGAGGGTACGAGGAACTTTGTCGATGCTCTTGCCGCAACCGGCATGCAACCCCGGAAATTCATCTATCTGAGTTCACTCAGTGTGTTCGGTCCCCTGCATGAGCAGCAGCCTTATGTGCCCATAAGTGAGAACGATACCCCTGCACCCAATACTGCGTATGGCGAGAGCAAGGTGCTTGCCGAGAGGTATATAATGGAGCATGCGGCATTTCCTTACATAATACTGCGCCCTACGGGTGTGTATGGTCCGCGTGAACGCGATTACTACCAGATGGCAGTGAGCATAAAGAAACATATTGACTTTGCTGTGGGGTACAAGCCTCAGGTCATCACTTTCATATATGTCAAGGACCTTGTGAAGGCGATATATATGGCTATGGAGAGTGGGGTTGAGAACCGTTCTTACTTTGTAAGTGAGCCTCGGGGCTATGACAGCCGCGCCTTCAGCGACCTTATACAGCGCGAGCTGGGCATCAGGTGTGTGCTCCATATAAAAGCGCCGGTGTGGGTGCTGAGGGTCATCTCGGCATGTGCCGAGTGGGGGGCGCGCATAAGCCGTAAACCGAGTACGCTGAACGGTGACAAGTTCAAGATTATGAAACAACGCAATTGGCTCTGCGACACTGCACCCATCGAGAAGGAACTGGGTTTCACTATCGACTATCCGCTTGAGAGGGGTGTCAAAGAGATGATAGAATGGTATAAACAGGAAAAATGGCTATAGATTTTTTTAAGCGCGAGGAACAGCAGGTGAGGTTCCTTGCAGTGGAGAAACTGAATATTATCTACAACTTGCTTACAACGCTGTTGATAATTGTATTTTTCAACAGGCTGCACGACCCTCAGGGTATGCTCATGGGGCGTTTTGTGATAGCTTTTGCTACTTTCGCAGTGATATATCTGTATACAAAACTGCCGTGCAAGGCGATGCGTTTCCTCAGGTTGGTGGCGCAGGTGGCGCTGTTGAGCTACTGGTATCCCGATACATTTGAGTTCAACCGCATATTCCCGAATCTTGACCACCTGTTTGCGGCAATGGACATGAACCTTTTCGGTTGCCAGCCGTCATTGGTGTTCGACCAGCTGTGCAGCGGCATCTTGTGGCGCGAAGCCTTCAATATGGGTTACTGGCTCTATTACCCCATGATTATCACTGTTTCGCTTTTCTACTTCTTCTGCCGTCCCAAAGAGGTTGAACGCTGTACTTTTGTAATAATGGCATCGTTCTTCATCTTTTATCTTATATACATATTCCTGCCGGTTGCCGGTCCGCAGTTCTATTTCCCTGTCATTGGCGAGGAGCTTGCAGCAGTGGGGCCTTATCCCGAGATTGGGAATTACTTTGACCTGCATCCCGAGATATCCATTGCCCAGGAGGGTAAGGGTGCGCTGTTTACTGAGCTTGTGGGTATGGCGCAGAGTACCGGAGAACGTCCCACTGCGGCTTTCCCGAGTTCGCACATAGGTGTCTCTACTGTTCTCATGCTGTTGGCCTTCAGAGCAAAGAAATCACTTGCGGCAATAATGTTCCCTGTGTATGTGCTTCTCTGTTGTGCAACGGTGTATATAAAGGCACACTATCTTGTCGATGCCATTGCCGGCCTTGCGACGGGTGTGATATTCTATTTTGCTACAATGTGGCTGTATGACAGGTTCGGGAAAGAGGATTGAAAAAGGTTTTCCTTTAATTATTGATAACTGCCGGTGCATCTTTTGGTGTATCGGCGTTTTTTTTGAAAATTTTGCGTAATTCCTGAAAATTTCAGATTCATTTCAGAAATACATATAATCTTTGCACCGTAGTCAATAAGAAGGGCTACCGTTACAAACCAAACAGGTGTCTGTACGTTTAGTAGAAATGGTATGAACTTAAACAACTTTGAATTATGAAAAAGATTATGATTTTATTGGCGCTTGCGTTCTCTTTTGCCGTTAGTGACTCGTATGCCTTGAATGACAAGGTCATAAGCAAGAATCAGCTACCGGCACAGGCGCAAAGTTTCCTGAATGAGAATTTTGCCGGTTCGGGTATCTCGTATGCAAAACTAGAGACCGATTTCTTTGAACGTTCCTACGAGGTGATGCTTTCGGACGGTACGAAGCTCGAGTTTACGAACAAGGGTAACTGGAAAGAGGTAGACTGCCGCTACAGTGAGGTTCCCGAGGCTATAATCCCGGCACCAGTCAAGAAATACATCTCGGACAACTATGAGGGCAGCAAGGTGCTGAAGATTGAACGCGACAGCCGTGGCTACGATGTAAAACTGTCGAACAGGCTTGAACTGAAGTTCAACAAGGATTTTGAGATTGTCGATATTGATGACTGAGAGAAACTTACTATAAAACATTGCTTCCAACTTTAAAGAATAACTAAGATTTTTTGAGTTTGATTGTTTCTTGCCGGGTGGGTCAGCAGGCCTGCCCGGCTTTTTATGATGATATTATTTGTATATGTTAAGTTGTTTTTCGATTTCAATGATTAGAAAAACGATTTTTTTCGCTAAATTTGCGATTTTAGGGAAATAAGATACGTCAAATGCGAGTAATAGATTATATAAACTCATTGGCTGGGACTGCCTTTTCGTTTGAGGTGCTGCCTCCACTCAAGGGCACAGGCACCGGCAGATTGTTCGGCAATATCGACCGCCTGATGGAGTTCAACCCCGGATATATCAACATTACCACACACCACAGTGAGCCTGTATACCAGAATCTTGGCAACGGCACTTTCAAGTTGAGTACCATACGCCGTCGTCCCGGTACTGTGGCTGTCGCTACTGCCATTCACCACCGATACAATGTGCCGGTTGTGCCGCACATCCTTTGCGACGGTTATACTCTTGAGGATACCGAGTATGCACTCATTGACCTTCAGCTGTCGGGAATAAACGATATTCTTGTGCTGCGTGGTGATAGGTGCAAGGGCGATGCGAACACAGCCCCTGCAAAAAAAGGCAATCTCCATGCGATTGACCTGGTGCGTCAGGTGAACCGTTTCAATGAAGGTTTCTTTGTTGACGGTACCGAAATGAAGGAACGTGGCGTGCCATTCACGTTCGGTGTGGCATGTTACCCCGAGAAGCATGAGGAGGCACCCAATATGGACAGTGACCTTGCAGTGCTCAAGCAGAAGGCCGATGAGGGGGCTGCTTATGCCGTGACCCAGATGTTCTTTGACAACCGGAAGTATTTCGAGTTTGTTGAACGTGCACGTGCAATGGGAATAACTATCCCCATTATTCCGGGAATTAAACCGATACACCGTCTCTCGCAACTGAATATATTGCCGAAGACTTTCCGTGTTGACCTGCCGGGTGAACTTGTGGCCGAGATGAGCCGTTGTAAGGACGATGCTGCTGCGGCTCTGGTGGGGCGCGAGTGGGGCATAAGCCAGTGCCGTGAACTCAAGGAACATGGTGTGCCCAGTATTCATTTCTATACTCTCAACGCGTTCGACAGCGTGTACGAGATTGCAAAAGCGATATACTGATGAGTGTTTTTTTCAAGGATATCATAGGTCAGAAGGGTGTTATTGAGCAGCTGCGCCGCAGTGTCGATGACAACCGTCTTGCGCATGCTTTGCTCATTACAGGCCCGCGAGGCAACGGTAAGCTTGCAATAGCAGTGGCTCTTGCAAACTATCTGCTCTGCAGCAAGGGTAACGGTGATGCCTGCGGAGCATGTCCTACGTGCGTGAAGCTTGGAAAGTTCATCCATAGCGACCTTCATTTTGTGTTCCCTGTAAAAAAGAAGAAGGGAAGCAGTGAAAATCCTGTGAGTGATGATTATATCACCGAATGGCGCGAGATGCTCTCCAAAGGTGCTTATTTCAGTTATGACGATTGGCTTGAGAAACTGAAACTCGACAACCAGCAGCCCATGATTTATGAACGTGAGAGTGCCGAGATTCTGCATAAGCTATCGATGCAGTCGCGTGAGGGCGGTTGGAAGATTGTCATCATATGGCTGCCCGAGAAGATGAAGGAAGTGGGGTCCAACAAGTTGCTCAAGATTATTGAGGAGCCGCCTAAGGATACGCTTTTTCTGCTTGTATCGGAGGAGCCCGAGAAGATTATTGCTACCATACAGAGCCGCACGCAGCGTGTAGAGGTTCCACGTATAGCCCAAGAGGATATCGAGAGTGCCCTGCAGTTGCGCATGGGGCTGTCGTTTGAGGATGCAAGGGTGATTGCGCAGCAGAGTGCCGGCAACTGGGAGCAGGCCGAGGAACTGCTCTCACTCAGCGAGGACAAGGCACGTTATCTTGAACTTTTCATGCAACTCATGCGCATTGCCTATGCCCGCAACATACGTGAGATGAGGGCGTGGAGTGAACAGGTGGCTGCACTTGGACGTGAACGGCAGAAACGTCTGCTCGACTACTGCCAGCGCATGATAAGGGAGAACTTCATAATGAACTTCAGGGAGGAGAGCATGAACAGCATGTCAAGGGCCGAACGTGATTTCTCGGTACGTTTCTCTCCCTTTGTGAATGAACGCAACATCTTCGGCATTGTTGAGGAACTGGCCGAGGCCCAGAGACATATTGAACAGAATGTAAATGCAAAAATGGTCTTTTTCGACATGTCGTTGAGAATGATTGTTTGGATAAAAAATAGATAAATGGACAAGAAATATAAGGAGAACAATGGTTGTGCAGGCATCTGCTGCAAGGGTTGCGGCAGAATGGATGCTCCGTTGAACACATTTGACTGGCTGGCTTGCGTGCCCGGCAATGAGGAGTATACCGACATTGTCGAGGTGCAGTTCAAGAATACCCGCAAGGGATACTACAGGAACAGCAACAATATCCCGCTGCAGAAGGGTGATATCGTTGCCGTTGAGGCTACTCCGGGCCATGATATCGGTAAGGTTACAATGACCGGCCGTCTTGTGCTGCTGCAGCTGAAGAAGACCCGCCTCACCCCCGAGAGTGAGTTCAAGCGCATCTATCGCAAGGCTCGTCCGGTGGATATGGAGAAGTATGAGGAGGCAAAGGCACGCGAGCACGATACCATGATACGTTCGCGCCAGATTGCCAAGGACCTTAACCTTGACATGAAGATCGGTGATGTGGAGTATCAGGGCGATGGACAGAAGGCGATTTTCTACTATATCGCCGATAACCGTGTCGATTTCCGTCAGCTAATCAAGGTGCTTGCCGATGTGTTCAAGATAAAGATTGAGATGAAGCAGATTGGTGCACGCCAGGAGGCCGGCCGTATTGGCGGAATAGGCCCTTGTGGACGTGAATTGTGCTGTGCAACCTTTACAACGAACTTTGTGTCGGTGTCAACATCGGCTGCGCGTTTCCAGGATATCTCTCTCAATCCGCAGAAACTGGCAGGCCAGTGTGCCAAGCTAAAATGCTGTCTCAACTATGAGGTTGATGCTTATGTCGAGGCTTCACGCGGTCTGCCCTCGCGTGACATTGAACTCGAGACGAAGGACGGTACATACTATTTCTTCAAGTGTGATATCATGCGCGGTGAGATTACTTACTCTACCGACAAGCATATACCTGCAAATCTTGTTACGATAACTGGCCGACGTGCCTTTGCTGTTATTGAGATGAACAAGCGCGGTGAACGCCCCGAGGCTCTCCAGGTGGGCGGAGCACAGGAGGTTAAGCGTTCTGTTGACCTTCTGGAGCAGGAGAACATCAACCGTTTCGACAACGCGTCCAAGGGTGGTAAGAAACGTCGCAAGGGTGGTGGAGGCCATGGACAGAACCGTCCCGACCAACGCAGGAATAACAATGGCAGGAGAGAGAAAAGCAACAAGGATGCTGCAAAGAGTGAATAAATTGTTGCTGCTTGTGCTACCGTTGCTGCTTGCGTCGTGCGGTGGCACGGTGTTCCATGAGTTCAGGGCGGTTGATGGCTCTGTGTGGAACAGGCACGATACTCTGCATTTCTGCTATGACGCCTCTTTTGACGGGGATGTGTCCGGGTATAATCTCTCACTCGAAGCCCGTGCCGATGCCTCGTATTCTTACCGGAATATTGTTGCAAGGGTGGAGTGCCGTTCTCTCAACGACAGTTCTTTTGTTGCTGTAGATACATTGTGCTGTGAACTGTTCGGTGAAGACGGTCACAGGAAAGGCGCCACGGCAGGCATTCTCTACCAGGTGAGCAGCGGTCCGATGTACGTCGGTTATGGGGGTGGCGATACGCTTGTTGTGCTTGTGTCGCACATAATGGATGCCGATGAACTTGCGGGTGTGTCCGATGTGGGCATCAGATTATGCTCTTCTTCCGTTCGCGGTCAGCATCCATCCTCAGAAATATTGCCAGCAGAATAGAGAATCCAAGGAATGACGAACCTCCGTAACTGAAGAACGGCAACGGAATTCCTATTACCGGTGTTATTCCAAGCACCATGCCGATGTTTATGGCAAAATGGAAGAAGAATATTGAGGCCAGCGAGTAACCGAAGACGCGTCCTGCCCTGTCGCTTTGCCTCTCGGCAAGTGCCATGAGTCTGAGTATGAATATGATGAATACCGTCAGTACAAAGGTTGCGCCAATGAATCCCTGCTCCTCGCCTATTGTACAGAATATGAAGTCGGTGTCCTGTTCGGGGACATAATCGAGCTTGGTTTGTGTGCCGTTGAGGAATCCCTTGCCGTTGAGGCCGCCTGAGCCAATGGCAATCATTGACTGATGCACGTTGTATCCGGCTCCGTTAAGATCTTCCTTCAATCCCAGAAGTACTTCGATGCGCACTTGCTGGTGTGGCTTGAGCACATTGTACATCACATAGCTGCAGGAGTGGTAGAAAGCTACGGCGCCGACGATGTACAGCGCTACCAAGATATTCTTGGTCTCTCTCCCGAGTCTTGCTCTTATGAGCAGATATATTATGTTGAATGCCAGCAGAAGGTACTGTACAATCATTATGTCGAATGCGATAAGGTATATCGCTGTCCAATAGCTGAGCAGTGTGACCGATGCGTTTACTGCAAGCATGATGAGGAAGGTCCTACTGTGTTTGCACCAGAACTTTACCATTGCTGCCGAGAATATCTGTATCAGTATCGTCACTGCATATGGACCAACCGTAATAGGCAGTGACTCCATCTCCTCGCTGCCGAATTTGATTCCAACGACAAAGTAGACTACCGCACTCACGCCCATGAGTAGGAACAGGCCTGTCATACCCTCACGGTAGAGTACAAGGAAGAGGGAAAGATATACCAGTGCGCTGCCGGTCTCTTTCTGTCCCACGATGATGGCCATAGGCAACAGGATTATGCCGATGCACTTTATGATATCCATCTTGTTCTCTATGTTGAACTCTCTGCGTCCGATGAATGCTGCAAGAGCAAGTGCTGTGGCCGATTTCATGAATTCGGCGGGCTGTATTCCGTACGAACCTATTGAAATCCAGGAGTGTGAACCCTTGATGTCCTTGGCGATGAATATCGTGATTATACCCAAAAGCATGGTCGCCCCATAGATGAGCCATGAGAGGTTAATGTATGTGTGCTTCTTGAAACACATGAGTATAATGCCTGCGATGACTGATACGCCCATCCACATGGCTTGCTTGCCTGTGCGCACTGCCGGGTTCAGGAATTCGATATAATCAGTCTCCACATAACTGTAGCTTGCTCCGCATATTGCGAGCCATCCCATTATGGCAAGTGCCGCGAACAGCAGTATTGTCCACCAGTCGATCTTGCCAAGTATATTACCGTTCGTCTGTTCCATAATAGATGACTTTTTTGCTTATCTCCTCGGCTTTCGCCTCGCTCTCCTCGGACAACTTGCCGTTGAGGTATTTCTCCATAAGCAGTGCGCCGATGGGCACACCGTATGTCGCACCGAATCCGCCGTTCTCGACATATACGGCAATGGCTATCTTGGGATTGTGCATGGGGGCGAATCCCATGAATGCCGAGTGGTCCTTGCCTCTGTTCTGTGCAGTTCCGGTCTTGCCGCACACGTCGAGTCCCGGTATGTTCGCCGCGCGGCATGTTCCCTCGGTAACGGCAAGGCGCATGCCTTTTACTACTTCCTCATAGTTTTTGGCGCTAACCATGGTTTTTTTAGGCGTGCGGTATATGCTGTCAATCTCCTCGCCTTCGATTCCCTTGACCAGGTGTGGGGCTATGTATTCTCCTCTGTTGGCGATTGTTGCTCCCAGGTTGGCAATCTGCAGTGGGGTGAGTGTGACCTCGCCCTGTCCGATGGAGATGCTTATGACGGTGACTGCGCGCCAATAGTTTCCGTAGTGCTTTGTGTAATATTCGGCATTCGGTATCATACCTCGTGCCTCACCAGGGAGGTCAATGCCCAGCCTGTAGCCGAATCCCATTGAAACCATGTAGTCGCGCCACTTGTTCATGGCTTCTTTTGTACCGCCCGGGTATCTGCTTGAACCGAACATCCTGTGCATGCCCCAGCAGAAGTATGCGTTGCACGATGTTGCGATGGCCGGCTTCAGTGCGATTGGTGAGGGGTGGGCGTGACAACCCAATCTGAAATTGTTGAACACGAAACCTCCTGCACAGCCGAAACTGGTCTCGGGTGTTATTATACCTTCCTCAAGGAATGTGAGTGCCTGCGATGTCTTGAAAGTTGAACCCGGAGGATAGGTTCCCATTATGGCGCGGTTCATCAGGGGTTTGCGCTTGTCTTTGGAGAGTTCCTTGTGGTTCTTTCCGCGCTGGCGGCCGGTAAGCAGTGAGGGGTCGTAGGAGGGTGCAGACACCATGCAGAGAATTTCGCCCGTAGAGGGTTCTATCGCGACAATGCTTCCGATTTTGTTCTCCATCAGCTTTTCGCCAAGTTCCTGCAGTTCAATATCGAGGCTTAGGGTAAGGTCCTTGCCGCGTACGGCCGGTTGGTCATATGCACCGTTGCTGAGACTTCCTTGTATGCGTCCATGGGCGTCGCGCAGGAGTACCTCAGTGCCTTTCTGTCCTCTCAGTGCCTCTTCGTATGAAGCTTCGAGTCCTTGTGTGCCGATGTAGTCGCCGCGGCCGTAATACGGGTCTTTCTCAATCTTGGAACGTGATACTTCTCCGATGTCTCCGAGCAGCACTCCTGCTGCCTTGTGGTTGTATTGTCTTATAGAACGCTTTCGCAGATAGAACCCAGGAAAACGGAACATGTTTTCCTGGAATCTTGCAAAGTCCTCTTCAGGGAGCTGGGTTATGAGCTCCTGCTCGGTGTATGTTGAATAGCCCGGATTGAGTTTCCTGTTCTTGACCCTTTTCAGTCTCTCGTCATATTCTTCGCGTGTGATGCCCAGGGCGTTGCAGAGTTCGTCAACGTTGACGTCCTTTGCTTCGCGAGGGATGAATGTGATGTCGTACGATGGCTGGTTATATACAAGCAACTTGCCGTTGCGGTCGTACATGTGCCCGCGTGCGGGGTAGACGGTCTTCGTGTAGTATGCATTGCTCTCGGCCAGCGTCTTGTAGTCTTCGTTGCCCAGCTGTATGCAGAACAGGCGTGCGACATATATGGCAAGAACGGATATTACCACTCCTGCCAGTATGAATTTCCTGCTTTCAAATTTATGGTCTTTCATATTGTTACTTGCGCAGCGAGAAGCATTCGGCAACTATCACGAACAGCATGGTGAGAAGTGTGCTGCCGGCTGTGCTTATGCACAACGGGGCAATGTGGCCTATTGTGAAGAGCTCCAGAAAGAACAGTACGCTGTAGAACAGAAGAATGCACATGAGTGAGTAGACAAGATAACTGCCCCATTTGATGCTCTGTGCGCCGGGGATGAAGTCGTCGGGCAGTCCCTTATGTGTGAACACTGCAAGGAATGTGTTGCGTGCAAAACCCATGGCTGTCGCCGCAGCCGCATTGATGCCAGGTGTATTGCAGAACATGTCTACTGTTATTCCGAAAAGGAAACTCCAGATAAGCAGTGCGTTGACCGATGTGTGACGCGGGAGCTTCAGTATGAAGATGAGATAGATGCAGGCGGTTGCGTAACCGAATAGATGTATCCGGCTGAATATAAGCACCTGGGCCAATGCCAGGAGTATGAACTTGGCTATGTTTGTCAGCGTGTTGCTTGTCATTTGCCTTTGTTTATGCTCTGTTCAAGTAATGCCTGCTCTTCTTTCTTGCTGTTGCCTACTACATAGAGGTTGTCTATTGTTGAGAAGTCGGCAAACAGACGTACTTTGGCACGGAAGAACATGCCGTCCTCCGAGTCGTCGAGATTTATGATTTCTCCAACCGGTATGCCAGCCGGGAATATTGATGAGAAACCGCTTGTGACAACGGTGTCTCCTGCTTCAAACATCGCGTAACGCGGCAGGTCAATCAGATATGAATGCTGCAGGTCGCCCTCGGTCCACTTTAGGGTGCATGAGTTGTTGTTCCCGGCTACGCGGCAACTTATCATGCTTTTGCTGTTGAGCAATGGCAGTACAATGGAGAAGTTTTCCGATGTCTGGTAGATGATTCCCACAACACCTTGTTCGTTGAACACTCCCATCTCGGTGTTAATGCCGTCACCGCTTCCCTTGTCAATGGTTATGTAGTTATTGACCCTGTTAAGCGAGTTGTTTATGACTTTTGCTGTCGAAAATGTGTGCCCTGTCCTGTTGTCGGTGATGAAACTGTTGCCGGCAAGTGAAGTGCTGTCCTTGAATGCGGCCAACTCTTCCTTGAGTGCGTCAATCTCCTCCATGAGCATCCTGTTGTGCCCTATGAGTGTCCTGTTCTCGTCTTTGAGGCTGAAGTAGCCGTCTACGTCAGTCAACAGGGTATAGATGTTCCCTGCAATGTCGTTTGCCGAGGTAAAGAACACTGCGTTCTGGTAGTTGTTGAAAGTTAGTAAAAGTACAATACTGATTCCTTCCAAAAGTATGAAAAGGAACCAGTGATTGTACTTTACCAGTAGATTCAGTATTGACTGCACTTCTATTGCTGTTTGTCTTGGTTTACACTCCCTTTGTTTATCTCATCAGGAACGGATATGAGAGGTCATTGAGGGCAAGCGCTGTACCCTTTGCCACACAGTAGAGAGGGTTCTCGGCAATGTGGAACGGGATGTTTATTTTGTTTGACAAGCGCTTGTCAAGGCCTCTGAGGAGTGCGCCACCGCCGGCAAGATAGATACCGTTGTGTACAATGTCGGCATAGAGTTCGGGCGGTGTATGCTCGAGTGCGCTGATGATGGCATTCTCAATCTTGATGATTGACTTGTCGATACAGTGCGCAATCTCCTGATAGCATACGGGTACCTCGATAGGCATGGCTGTGATGCGGTTAGGACCATGTACGATGTAGTCCTGTGGTGCTTCGTCGCCAAGGTCGGTAAGCGCTGAACCTACGTGAATCTTGATACGCTCGGCCATGCGTTCGCTGACACGTACATTGTGCTGGCGGCTCATGTAGTCCTGGATATCGGCTGTAAAGTCGTCACCCGCGGTGCGCAATGAACCGTTGGACACGATGCCGCCAAGTGAAATCACGGCAATCTCTGTTGAACCGCCACCTATGTCTACAACCATGTTGCCCTCAGGTGCAGTAACGTCGAGACCGATACCGAGTGCCGATGCCATTGGCTCGTAGATGAGATATACATCACGGCCGCCGGCGTGCTCGGCAGAGTCGCGTACGGCACGCAGTTCAACTTCGGTTGAACCGTAGGGTACGCCGATTACCATGCGCAGTGACGGGGTGAAGAGCTTGCTGCCCATGTTCACCTTGTCAATGAAACCGCGCATCATCATTTCGCAGGCATAGAAGTCTGCGATGACACCGTCTCTCAAAGGACGGATTGTCTGTATGTTGGGGTTGGTCTTCTCGTGCATCTGCTTTGCCTTCTCACCAACCGCAATCATTTTCTTCTGCCCGTCGATGGCTACTACCGATGGCTCGTCAACCACAATCTTGCCATTGTACGAAACAATGGTGTTTGCGGTACCGAGGTCAATAGCGACATCTCTTGTGAATGAAAATAGACCCATTTGTCTGTTGTTTTTGAAATTTCTGATTAATGTTTGAAGTGACGGAATCCTGTGATTACCATTGCAACGCCGTTGGCATCGCAGTAATCGACAGACTCCTTGTCGCGGATTGAACCGCCCGGGTGTACCACTGCGGTAACACCTGCCTTGTGTGCAATCTCAACACAGTCGGGGAATGGGAAGAAGGCATCGCTGGCCATTACGCTGCCCTCGAGTGAGAAACCGAAGTTGCCGGCCTTCTCAATTGCGTGGCGCAATGAGTCTACGCGTGATGTCTGTCCCACACCACTTGCGATGAGCTGCTTGTTCTTTGCAAGTACGATGGCGTTGCTCTTGCTGTGCTTTACAATCTTGTTCGCAAAGAGCATATCCTCAATCTCCTCGGCCTTTGGAGCAACCTTTGAAACGGTCTGCAGGTCGGTTGCAGTCTCAACCTTGCTGTCGCGGTCCTGTACAAGAACACCGTTCAGTACGCTGCGGAAGGTCTTCTCAGGCATCTCTGATGACTTCTGGTTGAGGATGATACGGTTCTTCTTCTGCTTGAGTACCTCAAGTGCGTCGGCATCATAGCTTGGTGCGATGATTACCTCGAAGAAAATCTCGTTCACCTTCTCTGCAGTAGCCTTGTCGACGTTTGCGTTTGCGATGAGCACTCCGCCGAAAGCCGATACAGGGTCACCTGCAAGGGCTGCATCCCAAGCCTCGGCCAATGTGGGGCGTGAAGCCAAACCACATGCGTTGTTGTGCTTGAGGATTGCAAATGTTGTCTCGCCTGCAAAGTCGTTTATGAGTTCAACCGCTGCGTTGATGTCGAGAAGATTGTTGTAAGAGATCTCCTTGCCGTGAACCTGCTCGAGCATGTCGTTGAAGTTGCCGTAGAAAGCACCTTTCTGGTGTGGGTTCTCGCCGTAACGCAATGACATTGGGGTGTCGTTTGTCTGGCGGAACGCGCTGTTTGTATCCTTGTCGAAGTAGTTGAAGATTGCAGAGTCATAGGCCGATGATACTGCGAATGCCTCGCGTGCAAAGAAACGGCGATCCTCAAGAGTTGTCTGCGCACCATTGTTCTTCAGAATATCGTGGAGTGGAGCATATTGTGCCTTGCTTGCAACAATGACAACATCGTTGAAGTTCTTTGCAGCACCGCGGATGAGTGAGATACCGCCTATATCAATCTTCTCAATGATGTCGGCCTCTGGAGCACCCGATGCTACTGTCTGCTCAAATGGGTAGAGGTCAACAATCACAAGGTCAATCTCTGGAATCTCATATTCTGCCATCTGCTGCTGGTCCTTCTCAAGCTCTCTGCGGCCAAGGATGCCACCGAATACCTTTGGGTGCAAAGTCTTTACGCGGCCACCCAGGATTGATGGGTAACCGGTGAGGCTCTCCACTGCTGTGCAGGGGATGCCGAGTGACTCGATGAACTGCTGTGTGCCACCTGTTGAAATGAGTTGAACACCGTCTGCATGAAGCAGCTTGATAATCTCGTCCAAACCGTCCTTGTAGAAAACGGAAACCAATGCCGATTTAATTCTTTTTGTTGACATATAAAATTGCGTGTTTGATATTTATTCTGTTGAATATAAAAACGTTAAGCGAGAAACCGGAGGTGGTGCCTCCAATTTCTCGCGAAGTTAGTTTTTTTTGCACAATTCTGCAATGCAAAAACCAGTTTATTTATCAACAGTACTGCATTATTTGAATGTGCATTACAGGAGTGGTTTCATGCAGCAATCTGTGCATGTATGTCATTTCTGTTGTCAATTGAAGAATGCATTGCACTGCTGTCTGGCAACATCGATATCTTCTGTGTTTAGTTTGACTTCATATTCATCTCCTGGCGTTTTTCTGTATTCGATATTCTTCTTCATACTTGATATGATAAAGTTTGCGAGCGACTTGTCTTCAAGTGCTATTGCGTGTGACAACATTTCAATGCATAACTTATTGTATCTGTTCACGTCTGACTGATATAAAGAGTACTCTTCCGGGATGTCGCCGTAATTTGTTTTTTTGACAATTCCGATTGAAGGCATTGCCGCTACTTTTTTCTGTTCTTCAAGGATTCGTGTCCTTACCAACTGCTTTAACTTTTCGGGGTGCAGTTTTATGACGAGGTCTCTTATCTCTTCATTTTCAATAATTTTGTCAACACTGTATTTCGAGAGAATTATATTGAACATTTCAGCATCATTGCTATCCTTGATGTAATTGAGCAAGTATTCCTTTACATAGTAATCATTGTCACCGCTGAGCAATGTTGTGGCATATTCTTTGAATTTGCCAATGTTCTCTTTTTTATAGAAGTTGAGAATCTCTATGAACATCTCCTCGGAAAAACTGCCGTCGTGGTGTAATTTTATCATTTCTTCACAAAGATCTATATTGCCGACTTCAATGGCATCTTTCACGAGTTTCTCGCACAGGGTGTTCTTATGCCCGTAGCCACTCTTGAGCTTTCTTTTGAATGCAGCCTTTATTGCATTGACATTTTCTTTGTTCAACTCTTCTGACAGAAATTCAATCTCTTTTGAGAAAATGTATCTTTCCTCACCACAGTAATCTGAGAAATCAAGTTCTTGTTTTTCAAGTAGTATGTATGCAACATCAAACCGGCCGTCACTGCAGGCTTTCTTGATATCACTGTAACCTTCTACTTCAACAGGTGAGCATGCGAAGAACGAACATGAGGCTAAAAATGCAATAAAGCATGAGAGAGTTTTTTTGAAAATTTTCATAGAATAGATGTTTTAGTCTTTGGTTATGTGGTTGGTTAGTTTGTCTACAGTATTGTTGACTCCGTCTACTGCTTTGCTTATCGGTTCGGCAAACGAGCCTATGCCAAGGATTCCGCCTTTGCCGAACATTCCGTTCTCGCCGAACATTCCGCCACGCATGCCGTGCGCAATAGAGGCTGCTGAACTGGACAGTGCCTGAGACCATGCTGTACTCTTTTGGACGCTGGCTTCAATCTTTAACTTTTCTATTGCAGCCTTGGCTTCAATAGGTGCTGTGATTTTTCTTATCTCCATCTCTTCCAACGCCAGTTCATGGGCCTTGTTACGCTCATCTTTGGCAATTTCGTCCAGTCTTGCGCGCTCGCTCTTGTCAAATTCACGAAGTTGTACCATATATTCATCAAAGATTTTTCTGGCTTCAGGGTATACTGCACTGCGAGGTGAAATAAGCCGGTATATGGCACCTACTTCCGGATTGTATTTTTTGTCGTTATTTGCAATCATATCTTGCATGCCGGCAAACAGATTGGCAGCCTCATCCTCAAACATCATGACAGAGAGTTCCAGGCTGCGTTCTGATGCATAGGCATAAGTTGAGTCGGCCTGAGAGGGCACAGAATTCAGCATGGCCAATGCCAAGGCATAGTTCCTTTCTGCCACATATTGCTCAACAATGGACTTTATCGTGCTTGTCTGGCTGTACCATTCAATGGCGCGTTCGCTGGCCGTAGAGAACATACGCTGTATTTGATTGTCGTTTTCAAGGTTATTGAATGCCTGGCTTGCTGCAGTTTCAAGATTCGGACCCACGCCTGTCAGTGACTGTGAGCACGATGCGTAAATGTCGTTGGTTATCAGATTCCCGCAATAGTATGTGACATCGTATTTTACAATAGTTTTCTGTACTACGTCATTTGTCATTCCGCTCTCCGTGCGTACTACCCTTGCAACCATAGCAAGTACAGGATTTGTGCAAAGACCGCTGACTCCATTCTGTGAAGCAAAGAGAATCATTCTGTTGCAAAGTTTGTCCGAGGCATTTAAAGGAAGTTCCTCGCTTACTGCCGGTGGCAGTATGCTGAATTTGACACCTGTTGACTTAATCAGGGAGTCTACATTGACCTCGGCAAGCGTGCTTCGCTTTTCTGCAATGGCAGCTTTGCGTTCGCTGTCGGACAACGATGAAGTTTTCTGTTTTGGGCTGAACTTTACAGTGTTCTTGCTTGTAGTTTTATTCTCTTGGGATGTGTTCTCTACCTGGCCAGAGCCACAACTGAGCGCAAGTAATGCAAGAACAGGAAGCAGTAATTTCGTTTTCATAGTTACATTCCTTTAATAGTCAATACGATATTGCCAAGGCCTTGTGAGTTGTTGTCCGATGAAAGGCCGAGTTTGCTCTTAAGATACTTCTGCAAATCGCGTGCATAGTCGTACACGCTGTACTGTGTGCCGTCGTCGTTAAGAAGTTTTATTCTTGCATTGGAAATGACAAGTTTGTTCTTGGTGTTTATCTGCATCTTGTATACACCCTTGACGCAATTTACTTTTATAAAGTCAATGATTTGGTCGGCATAGGTATCGCCCTCAATGCTCGAATCCTGGAGGTTCTGGTTGGAGCCTTCAGCAACATTGATAGTAATTGACACCTGTCGTCCTTTTGTCAGAAGGTCAGAGAAATAGTTCTGCATCTCGCCCATCAGGGTTGGAAGTTGTCTTGTCATCTCGATTTTCATCTGATCAATCACGTCTGCACTCTTAATCTTGTTGCCAGAGACCGTTGCTACGCTTTTGGAGGTGTATGCATCAAAAGCGGTAAGGGTGTATGTCAGTTCCTTTTCCTTGTAACTGCCTCGTGCCGGCGGCGATTTATAGTCCAGTTCCAAGATTATGTCGGGCTTGATGGTTGTCAGCAATGCGGTCCTTGCATCTGTTTCCAAATTGCTTGCAATGTCAAGTGCTTCTTGTGTATCAAAATTATTAAGTGACCTCTCAAGGTCGTCAAGCATGTACCCTCGCTCTATGAACTTGCTTTGTATGAATGAGAAAATGCTCTTTGCTCTTGTATCCTTTGTCAGGTATTCTTTGTAATTGCGGATGTAGTATGTCTTTCCGTCAATGGTTTTTTTGTCCAGGCAATAGAATGCATCTAAAGTCTGGTCACTTGGAATAATCATGATTTGTGGTAATGCCTGCTCAATTGCATTCACATCACTGTTGAGATAATTTTCCATGTCGTTGTTTAGCGTTTCTAAAAGAGCTGATGGCTTTTCTTCAGTTTTTTTATTCTCGGAACAGCCAACAAGGATAAGAAACATAAACAGGAGATGATAAATTCTTAAATGTTTCATAGTCTTTTGTGTTAAATAATACTTTTATTTAGCAAAAATAACAGATACAACTTCAAAATCACCCCCCCCCCGTGTTAAAATATGTTAAATGTATGTTTTTTTGTGTATAATTTTTCGTCAAACTCCTTGCGGGATATCCTCTTGAACTTCTGCTCCACTTCTTTTCATTTCCTCCTCGCTTATAACACGCCTCATAGCGTATCGTTTATTTAGTGAAATAATTCTAAACGGTTTTTAATATCCGAACACCCGATCCACAAGCTTCTCTGCAAGGCTTTTTTCGCTCTCAATTCTCTCGACAAGTATTTCAATTTCCCTGTCGCTCAATTTTGTCTTTATCTCTTCGTGTGCATCGTAACAACTCAGGCTGCGTTCAATCGCTTTTAATAGTCCTACTTTCCAGGTGGTGTGATCTTTACCTCCATAATTGAAGGTTCTGATGCTCCATGGCGTGCTTTCTACCATACTCACCAGTTCGTCCCAGGTAAAACGGAAAAACTCTTTTTTATAGGGAACGTCATAGGTTTGATGTTCCTTTTTCACGATAAAATAGAGTTCGCCTTTAAGATGCATTATTTGGGGGAGCTCGTAGTCATCATAGTGATAGCCCTTTATGGGCACAAGCAACCGTTGCCATCCTTTTGGAGTAACCTTTATTTTACCTATATAACCCTCAAAAACTCCAACTTTGTAGGACACCAGCCCGTGTTCCTTCATCTGTTTCTTTATTTGGTCAAGAATCTTTTTTTCAGCGTCGCTCATATTCATAAATGATGTGGTTAATATATACGCAACATTTCCTCGTCATCCACAACCTTGCCAATGGTGTGACTGCAGGTGAGTGGTGCGCCAATTCAGTCGGTCAACAGTTCTCTGTGTGATAAGCCGTTTTTGACTATTGTGCCTGTGATGTCACGGAAACTCCAGTTGCCAATTTGTTTGCCGGTGGCGTCGAATACGGGAATTACAAGGAAATCCAGCCTTTCTTGCAGGTAATCCTTGAATATTTCAAGTCTCAGCAGCCCGACAGCACTATGCTCAAGCAGGTTTTCAAACGGTATATTGCTCAAGGCTTTTATTGTTTTTTGCAGTTTGTCGGCTGCCTCCTTTTCTTCCTCTTCAAGACCTGAATTCAATGCCTCTGCAAGTGCAGTACACTGTGTGTTGAGCATGGTATATGCTTTGTCTGCAAACGCAAACAGTGAATGGTGGTAGATGAATGCCATGAAGTTTGCCTGTGCTTCAATATCGGCAAGTTGCTTTATGTCGCCGGGCAAGAGTCTCTTCGACAACGGCAACAGTTCCACAAGGGCATTTTGCAACTTCGTCAATACGGCGCATCCGCTCTCGGCTGTCTCTAAAAGTTCGGGATAATTACACTCCAAAAAATCTCTCATTGTGTGTGGCTGACACTCGCCTGTAAATCTAAGCATAATACTGTTTTTATATGTTCTTGATAAAAATAGATTTATCCAACCTTTCTTAAAAAAGGTTTAGATTGCTTAAAAACCCACTCTGTTGCGTGTGGGGGTGTTTGTGAGTTTTTCGTTGGATATCAGCGTGTTTATGATGAAAACGGGATGTAGGCCCCGATTTTCTCGCGAAGAAAACTTTTTTTTGCGCGATTTTGCACAACAAAAAGAGGGTAATTTATCAACAAACCAATATAAAATAATTTAAAAAAAAACGACACTTTGTTGCACTGTTGCCGATAAAGAATTATGCGATAAATGTTTTCTGTCTTCATTTAAATATTTTAACTTTGTGGCACAAGAATATGCATATTATGAAATATGATGTTTTCATAAGCTATAGCCGCAGGGACTCTGTCATTGTGTGTGAATTCGTAAAACACATAATTGATGCCGGATATTCGGTCTGGATGGATATTGATGGTATTGAAAGTGGCGATGAATTCAAGGATAAAATAGTGTCGGCAATTGAGGAGTCCAAAGTTTTTCTCTTCTTTTCTTCTGCGGCTTCCAACGCTTCGCCATGGACGGTGAAGGAGGTCAATGTGGCCGTCGCACTTAAAAAGAATATAATCCCGATAAAGCTTGACGAGTCGGTATATAATAAATCTATCCTGTTCGATCTTGCGGGGTTTGATTTTGTCATGTGCGATGCTGATACCGATGTATCTGATGTTGTGCAGAAACTGATGCATTCGCTTGAAAAGAAAATAGGTAAGGGTGATGCTGCTTCAGGGAATAAAAGCGGGCATGCGGCAGTGAAGACCAATGCCCCTAAAAAGTCAGGACGCACTTTGAAATACATCGTCGTGTTCTTTGTTCTCTTGTTGATTGTTGTAATATGTCCGGTTCTGTTGTTCCTTGCTCTGGCAATACTGGGCTTTGTCCTGTTGCTTGTCGTGATATGCGTCTTTATGTTCGGTGGTAACCAAGGTCATGAAAACATCAAGGAGCATATTGTTGTGCGGAGTGAGAGCATCAGGCAGAATGACCCCATGATTCAGACTCTTGAAAAAGCCGTTGATACTCTGCTTTCTTCTGTTTCGTCGAAACAGGGTGGTGCTTCAACAGAAGAAAACCGCGGCGAGGAACCCGATACCGACTATACTTATCCCGCTACAGCGCACCCTAACGAATAGTTATAGTATATCCTATGCGCCCCGGTATGTAAATGATTGCTTCTTAATATTTAACATTGGTTTTAAATGGATGTCTTTATAAGCTATAGCCGCAAGGACTCTGCGATTGTACAAGAGTTCGCAAAACACATAACTGCAGCCGGTTTTTCGGTATGGATGGATATTGACGGCATTGAGAGTGGCGATGAATTCAAGGATAAAATAGTGTCGGCAATTGAGGAGTCCAGTGTTTTTCTGTTCTTCTCGTCCGAGGCTTCCAATGTGTCGCCATGGACTGTCAAGGAGGTCAATGTGGCGGTAGCATTCAAAAAGAGCATAATACCGATAAGGCTTGATGAGTCGGCATACAACAAGTCTATATTGTTTGATCTGGCCGGGCTTGATTTTATCTCATACGATGGAACAGTCGGAATCCCCTCTTTGGGGAATAAACTATTGCGTTCTTTAAGCAAAAGAATAAAGAAAAATATAGAGCTTGAATCAGGATACTACAAAAAGGAATATGCAAAAACCTCAAATGAAACAATCAACGGCCATGAATATGTTGACCTTGGTCTGCCAAGTGGACTGAAATGGGCTACCTGTAATGTTGGTGCATCATCTCCAAATGAGTATGGCAATTACTATGCTTGGGGCGAGACCGGGGAGAAAGGGCTGTGTGATTGGGATACCTATAAATGGTGCAAAGGTGGTGATGATACAATGACTAAATATTGCACAAACAGCAATGATGGCATAGTAGACAACAAAACAGTTCTTGATCTTGAAGACGATGTCGCTCATGTAAAATGGGGTGGCAGTTGGCGTATGCCTACATTGGATGAACAGAAAGAGTTGTTGGACAACTGTACTTGGATTTGGACTACCGAAAATGGCATTAATGGTTACCGTGTCACCGGACCTAACGGAAACAGCATTTTTCTCCCGGCTGCAGGTTATCTTTGTGGTGCGGAAATCAATCGCCAGGGTGGTGTAGGTTGCTATTGGTCGAGTTCGCTGGATAATGATGACAGTTACATAGCTTGCTTTTTGTACTTTGACAGTGCCATTGACTATTGGGAGAGTCTAGGTCGCTTACAAGGTCGCAGTGTTCGCCCTGTATCAGAATAAATCTGAAAATGGAAAAGTGAAAGGTGAGAACCGAGCTAATCTAGGCTTTAAACGAATTTAAATAGGTTTCGATTACACGCAATGCGTTAGGGAACAATTGTAAACAATCAAGCGCACGCACAGAAAAACTGTGACGTGCGCTTGATTGTTTAAGAGATTTCTTGTCTTATAGTTCTTCCTTGGGATAATCGATATTGTAGTGCAATCCGCGGCTCTCCTTGCGTTCCATTGCCCAGCTTATGATGGAGTGTCCCGAATATTGCCATATTCTTTAAAGATTATATACCGTTTTCGGCACGCCAATCGTCGAATTTCAATATCCTTCTCTCAGGAGTCTTTTCCAGAATCTCCAACAGAATCTCTAATGCCCAACGCATTGAATCCCTGTCGGTGAGTTCACGCACCGGCACACGCGTTCCATCGGGCACTGTGCATATATACCACTCGCCGTCTGTAACAGATTTTACAAAATCCTTACATTCTCCATTGTAGAGGGCATCCTGCAACTTAAATGACCCGGTGCGTATGAACTTGTCACGCTCGTCATAGTCGTCGGGCAGGTGAGTAGCTGCATCGACCCGTCTCCACTCCGCATAATCGGCAGCCTTTCTTATCTCCTTATGGCAACGGCTTATCCTGCTATTTGCAAATAAATGTATTCTCGCTTTTTCCGGCATTACACTATACATTACCTTGCATTTGGAATTGCGGTACTCATCATAGGCTTGCTTGGCATTGTCGAGTATCTCCTTGTATTCTCTGTAAAGTTCTGCAAATGAAGATTCGCCGGTTTGCAAATACTGCTCAATGTGCCTGCGTATGATTGGCGCGGCAAAATCGCCGAAACTTACCTTGGGGGTGAAGGTATATGCAAATGCAGCGTTCTTCACTCCCTGCATAGCGGCAAGCAGCAGTTCCTGTATCGGTTTTCCGCACTTTTCGTACTCCTTGGTTATTGCTATGGCTCTATGGGCATTGAGCCAGCGTATTTGGTTTATTTCAAAGCATTCCTCGTATGTTTCGTATATATATGCAGCATGTTCTTCTTCGCTCATCTCTTTAACCTGGTTCAAAGGCATGCGAGCACCCATACCGGGTGTGAAATCTTGAAATACATATAAGAGAAATCTCTCCTCACGTTCAAT
>JAZQZM010000028.1:0-6671 GCA_045634085.1 Bacteroidaceae bacterium | reverse complement strand
GGTGAAGGGTGCTGCCATAGCCTCGGCCATAAGTACAATGGTCGGTGGTTTGATGGCATTTGTGTATCTGGTGAAGTATGCCCGCACGTTGAAGATGAGCGGTGTGAAGATGTCGCCCACAAGCATTTCTTTGACGTTGAGAAACATTGCCTATCAGTGTAAAATAGGCTTCTCGGCTCTTCTGGGCGAGGTAACAATGGCATTCGTCCTGCTTGCCGGCAATCTTGTATTTATGAAATATCTTGGCGATGCCGGTGTGGGTGCATACGGTGTTGCGTGTTATTACACACCTTTTGTCTTTATGTTCGGTAATTCAATTGCGCAGTCGGCACAACCGATTGTCAGTTATAACTATGGAGCAGGGCGCCGGGATAGGGTACACAGGACGCTTGCAATTTCACTGCGTGCAGCAGTGCTCAGTTCACTTGTATCAATTGTTGCATTTACGCTTTTTCCCCAGCCGCTTGTACATCTGTTCATTGCCGGCAGTGACCCCGCTGCACAGATTGCGATAGAAGGCTTCCCTTATTTTGCCACAGGCTTCCTGTTCTTTATCCTGAACCTTGTTGCAATAGGCTATATGCAGAGCATTAAAAAAGTTGCTGCAGCAACCGTGTTCGCTCTGTTGCGTGGCGTTGTGTTCCTGTTCCCGGCCTTTTTGTTACTGCCCGAGGTAATTGGTGTAAAGGGAATGTGGCTTGCACTGCCGCTGTCGGAGCTGTTGACGTTCGTAGTTGTGGTGGGCTATATGTTTTTCAAAAGGTTACGTTGACGCTAATCGTGCGTTGGTAATAATATTTATTAATATCATCTATCGGGTAATTTGCTGTTGGGAGGAAAACATACCTTCTTCTTATTCGTTACTATAGTACTTAAGATTTTATACTAAAAGCCGACAGTTATGAAGATATCAGAGATTAGAGGAAGAGAAATCTTGGACTCACGTGGAAATCCTACGATAGAGGCTGAAATTATATTGGAAAATGGCGTGACAGGGCGTGCTTCTGTTCCGTCGGGAGCATCAACCGGTGAAAATGAGGCGCTGGAGTTGCGTGATGGTGATGAACATCGCTATAATGGCAAGGGTGTGTCAAAAGCTGCGGCAAATATCAACGGACGCATTGCACCTGTGTTGCGCGGATGTAATGTGTATGACCAACGGGGCTTGGACCGAATGATGCTTGAACTTGATGGTACGCCAACCAAATGCAATCTTGGAGCCAATGCCATTTTGGGGGTATCACTGGCTATTGCACGAGCTGCGGCAAATGCTTGCTGTATGCCTCTGTATCGCTATATTGGTGGTTGTAATGCCCACGTGTTGCCTGTTCCTCTGATGAACCTGCTCAATGGCGGACGTCACTCCGATGCACCTGTTGCATTCCAGGAGTTTATGATACGTCCGATAGGTGCGGATAGTATACGTCAGGCTGTGCAGATGGGTGCCGAGGTCTTCAGTGCTTTGAAGAGCGTGTTGAAGAAAAAAGGTTACAGCACAGGAGTTGGTGACGAGGGTGGTTTTGCTCCGGCACTCAAAAGTGCCGAAGAGGCTTTGGATGTACTTGTTCAGGCAATCAAGGATGCCGGTTATACCCCAGGTACAGACATTACATTGGCAATTGACTGTGCAGCATCGGAATACCACCGTGGTGGAGTGTATGACTACACACTCTTTGAAGGTCCTGAAGGGAAAAAGCGTACATCGGAAGAACAGGTTGATTATCTGGAACATCTTGTCGAAACATATCCTATCGACTCTATTGAAGATGGTATGGGCGAGAATGATTGGGAGGGATGGGCTATGCTCACCGGACGTATCGGCAACCGTTGCCAACTTGTGGGGGATGACCTTTTTGTAACCAATGTCAAATACCTTGGCAAAGGAATAGAACAGAATTGTGCCAACAGCGTGCTGGTGAAAGTCAACCAGATAGGAACACTTACCGAAGCTCTTGATACCATTGAAATGGCACGTCGTAACGGCTATACAACCATAATAAGTCATCGCTCGGGTGAAACCGAAGATACTACAATAGCAGATATAGCAGTAGCTGTAAATGCCGGACAGATAAAGACCGGTTCAATGAGCCGTAGCGACCGTACTGCAAAGTATAACCAACTGATACGTATAGAAGAGGAGTTGAGAGATACCGCACGTTATGGTGTGTAGTAATTGAACGCTATTTTTTGATAGGAACGATTACAAACAAGTGGGTAAGATTTTCTATCTTTCCCAACCCTCTACACGATACACCTTTTCCATCAGTTTGCGTTCCTTGCCTGTCTTGGCACCCTTGTGCCAAACCTCTATGCGCGCAGCATAATAGTCGCCCCAATCACCGGGATAGATTTTGAAGCACTGCTTTTCAACTACTTTTGAGAATGATGTGGTAGAGGGTGTTGCTACCATGCTTGCGGCCGAAATGCGCTCGGATGAGAGTGGAATGTTTTCAGTCGCTTCATAACAACGCAGGAACACTACACCTTCCTCAAGTGCGGGGTAGTAGAAGTCGTATGTGTACATTCCTCCTTGAAAGTCGTTCCAGATTTGTAGCCAGGTATCTTGTGCCGTGCTGTCTATTGGGTAGGGCAACTCTTCGCCCTCATCAAGTGGTAGGTTATAATCCAGCCAAGTTGGAATAGGGTGCTCTTTGCCAAAGTTGTCGGGTCCTGGGTTGAATGCAAGTGATATTCCAAGGTATAATAGGTAGATGAAAAAGGCTACCGTTAGCGTTCCCATTATGAATGAAAACAGAAATTTCCACCACTTTTTGAATATGAGCAGCAGAACCCACGTCACGATCATTGCCACGAATGTCAGGAGTGATGAAATAGCCCAGAAATGTGGCGTTGTTAAAACGCATTTGATGGGAATAAACAGAGATGCAGCAAAAAGCACTGGAAACAGCCACCAGAATCTATTGATAAAATTTTTCATTTCAGCTTTATTTATGTTTTTTTATAAACGCAAACGATGTCTGATTTATTATACCACCGCAAAAAAATGAGACTATTTAATAGTTGAGGGAGATAATATTTGGCTTTACCACTTATAAGGAGTTTCTTTTGCCATAGTTCGCGAAATTTTTGTTATCTTCGCCGAAAGTTTTCTAAATTAGGAATAGTATAATATTTAAAATAAATTTATGGCAACAGTTGATGACAAGAAAATCATCTTTTCGATGGTAGGCTTGAGCAAGACAATCAAGCAGACAAACAAACAGGTATTGAAGAACATTTACCTTTCGTTCTTCTACGGTGCCAAGATTGGTATTGTGGGTATGAATGGTGCGGGTAAATCTACATTGATGAAGATTATAGCAGGCCTTGACAATGACTATCAGGGCAACGTGGTATGGTCTCCGGGTTACTCGGTGGGCTATTTGCCACAGGAACCACACTTGCAGGACGGCAAGACCGTAATGGAGTGTGTGAAAGAGGGTGTACAGGCTACAGTTGATGCTCTTGCCGAGTACGAGGAAATCAATATGAAGTTCGGTCTTCCCGAGTACTATGAGGATGAGGACAAAATGAACGAACTTTTTGCGCGCCAGGCCGAATTGCAGGATATCATTGATGCAACCGATGCGTGGAATCTTGAGAGCAAACTCGAGCGTGCTATGGCAGCTCTCCGCTGTCCAGCTCCCGATGAGTTGGTTGACCACCTCTCTGGTGGTGAGCGCCGCCGTGTGGCTCTTTGCCGTCTGTTGCTTTCAAAGCCCGATGTGCTTCTGCTTGATGAGCCTACCAACCACCTCGATGCCGAGAGTATCGATTGGTTGGAGCAGCACCTGAACCAGTACGAGGGTACCGTTATTGCAGTAACCCATGACCGTTATTTCCTTGATGACGTTGCGGGCTGGATTCTTGAACTTGACCGTGGCGAGGGTATCCCCTGGCAGGGCAACTACTCATCTTGGCTCGACCAGAAGACAAAGCGTATGGAGCAGGAGGAGAAGAGTGCAAGCAAGCGCCGCAAGACTCTTGAACGCGAGCTCGAGTGGGTACGTATGTCACCAAAGGCACGTCAGGCAAAGGGTAAGGCACGTCTTAACTCATATGAGCGCATGCTCAACGAGGATCAGAAGGAACGCGAGGAGAAGCTCGAGATCTTTATCCCTAACGGACCACGCCTCGGTAACAAGGTCATCAATGCCGAGAATATCGGCAAGTCATTCGGCAGCAAACACCTCTTCAGCAACCTCAACTTCATGTTGCCACCTAACGGCATCGTAGGTGTAATCGGTCCTAACGGTGCGGGTAAGACAACACTCTTCCGCATGATTATGGGTCTTGAGACAGCCGATGAGGGTACATTCGAGGTTGGCGAGACTGTAAAGATTGCATACGTTGACCAGAACCACAAGGATATCGTTGCCGACAAGACTGTATATGAGGTAATGAGCCAGGGTAACGAGCTCATGCGCCTCGGTGGCAAGGAGATTAACGTACGTGCATATCTTTCACGCTTCAACTTCTCAGGTGCCGACCAGGAGAAGAAGTGTGGCGTTCTCTCTGGTGGTGAGCGTAACCGTCTGCACCTTGCAATGGCACTCAAAGAGGGCGGTAACGTACTCCTCCTCGATGAGCCTACCAACGATATTGACGTGAACACACTCCGTGCACTTGAGGAGGGTCTTGAGAACTTTGCAGGTTGTGCAGTTGTAATCAGCCACGACCGTTGGTTCCTTGACCGTATCTGTACCCACATCATCGCATTCGAGGGCGACGGCAACGTATTCAGCTTCGAGGGTTCATACTCTGACTATGAGGAGAACAAGATGCGTCGTCTTGGTATTGAGGAGCCGAAGAAGGTGAGGTATCGTAAACTTATGGAGGACTAAGTCGATGTGTTCAAAAGCGTTATTACTGCGTTACGCAGTATTGTAAAATATCCTCATTTAGGTTTACTAAACTCCGGTATTTTTCAACACTGCAAGCCTTGTAATAACGGCTTTGAACCACATCTTGAATTGTTTGTATTAAAAGCTCACTGACTGTGTTGCGCTTGTTTCTGTAGTTAGTCATTCAGGTTCACTAAACTCCTGACTACAGAAACTGCGCAAGCATCACCTTCAGCAATGCTGCGTGTGACCAACTGCTGTCAGCATAGTCTAAACCTCGGTCGGTGACCTCGGCTTTTACCTTTCAGTTTTCACTTTTCACTTTCAATGCCATGAGCATAATATCTCCAGAAATTATTGATTCCATTGTAAAGGAACTTGAAATTGATGATATACGCAGTGCATCCATCCGCCAGATTGGTGCGGTGGTGCGTGCTGCCGAGGCAAGGACTGGTACGGAGTACATCCATTTTGAAATGGGTGTGCCGGGACTGCCTCCATCGGCCGTGGGTGTCAAGGCCGAGTGCGAAGCTCTACAGCGCGGGGTAGCATCGGTCTATCCCATCATTGACGGTATTCCTGAGGTGAAGGAGCAGGCTTCCCGTTTCATAAAGGCGTTTGTCAATACCGACATAAAGCCAAGCGGCTGCATCCCCACTGTGGGTTCAATGCAAGGCTCATTCGCATCGCTGATGCTTGCATCGCAGCTCGATGAAAAACGCGACACTGTGCTGTATATCGACCCTGGATTCCCGGTACAGAAGATGCAGGCACAGGTCATTGGAGTGAATATTGCGTCGTTCGACATTGCCGAATGCCGCGGCAAGGCTCTCGAGGAGAAACTTGAGGAGTATTTTGCTAAGGGCAACATATGCGCCGTTCTCTATTCAAGCCCCAACAATCCCACATGGATGTGCCTCAATGATGAGGAACTTGAGATTATAGGCCGCCTGGCAACAAAGCACGATGTTATTGTCATCGAGGACATGGCCTACATGACAATGGATTTCCGCAAGGACCTGGGTGTGCCGTTCGAGCCACCTTATCAGCCTAGTGTGTCACATTATACCGACAACTATGTCATCCTCATAAGCGCGTCAAAGATATTCAGTTATGCAGGTCAGCGAATAGCCATGGCGTGCATATCCGATGCTCTTTATGAACGTCACTACAGTTCGCTGAAGGAACGTTATGGCATAGCACGTTTCGGCGCTGCATTCGCCTACATATTCCTCTATTCATTCTCATCGGGCGTCTCCCATTCGGCACAATGTGCCATGGCAGCAATGCTCAAGGCTGCATGTGACGGCGAGTACCGTTTTGTTGAGGATATAAAGGAGTATGCCATGCGCACTGCGCGTATAAAGGAGATTCTGCTGCGCAACGGATTCCACATCGTGTACGACAAGGATGACACCGAACCTGTTAGTGACGGTTTCTTCTTTACCATTGGATACAAGGATATGGAGGGTGGGGAACTGCTCAAGGAACTGCTCTACTATGGTGTGAGCGGTATCGACCTTGCAACAACAGGCGGAACGCGAAAGGGCATAAGGGCATGTTCTTCGAATATAAAGCCCCACCATTATGCAATGCTCGAAGAGAGATTGCACAAGTTTAATGAAAATCACTAACTTATAATCTGTTATAATATGAAAAGAATAGTGTTTGCACTGCTGTTGCTTTTGTGCGTTTCACTGCAGGCTCAAGAGATTTCCATCATTCCCAAACCTGCCGAAATGCAGATAGAAGAGGGTGAGTTTTCTTTCAATGGGAAGGTCGTACTGTGTTATCCCAAAATAAAGGATGGCGGCATTGATGCTGTCG
>JAZQZM010000027.1:0-24837 GCA_045634085.1 Bacteroidaceae bacterium | reverse complement strand
ATTCTCGTTAACTACCAGCCAAAGCTCCACTTCACATCTGAGTGGTGGAAGCAGCTCTACGGCGAGAGTGAGGGTAAGGAGAACAAGGGTATCTTCCCTGCATCGGTAGACTTCACAACCGACCTCCACTCAATGGGTCAGTGGATTCAGGAGGGCGAGCGCACTATCTTCGAGACAGTATTGTCTATTGAGAAGCCAAACAGCTCACTCACTGTTCCAAGCGACGAGGAGAACCTCGACGGTCTCAACTTCCTCGCAGGCAAGCACGTCGATGAGGTAAACAAGATGGCCGAACTTGGTACACAGCTTGCACACGTTGACGGTGGCGTGCCAAACATCCGCATCTCAATCCCTGAGCTCAACGCATATTACATCGGTCAGTTGCTCTATTTCTTTGAGATAGGTTGCGGTATCAGCGGTTACGTACTTGGCGTTAACCCATTCAACCAGCCAGGTGTAGAGGCTTACAAGAAGAACATGTTCGCATTGCTTGACAAACCGGGTTACGAGGAGGAGAGCAAGGCTATCCGCGCAAGACTCTAAGAATGGATTACAATAAAGCAATTCAAGATTATAAGCAACTGCAAGGTCACAAGGCCTTGCAGTTGCGTGCTGTATTGTTCGACATGGATGGCGTGCTGTTCGACTCAATGCCCTACCATGCCGATGCCTGGTCGCGTGTGATGACCGATGCCGGTTTCAACTTCTCACGCGAGGATGTATATATGAACGAGGGCCGCACAGGTGCCGACACCATCAACACCGCCAGCTTAGCCCAATTCGGCAAACCAGCAACCGAGGAGCAGATTGATGAACTGTGCAAGGCTAAATGCGCAATCTTCGACACCTACCCCCCGACACCACGAATGCCATTCGCGCTTGAACTTGTGCGGAAGGTTAAGGCCTGCGGACTCACCCCGATGATTGTAACAGGCAGCGGAACACCCACCCTGCTCGACCGCATACAGAGCAATTTCCCCGGACTTTTTGCCGAGAACCACGTCATCAGCAGTTTCCACGTAAAACGTGGCAAGCCCTATCCCGACCCTTACCTTCTGGCTTTGGAACGCGGAGGCTTTGCCCCCAATGAGGTGATAGTTGTAGAGAATGCACCGCTAGGCGTTACAGCAGGCGTTGCAGCCAGCCTTTTCACCATCGCAGCCAACACAGGCCCATTGAAGGATGAGGTTCTGAGCCAAGCCGGCGCAAATCTTGTATTCCCGTCAATTGAGGCACTATGCAATGAGTGGGAGAGACTTTTTAGCGCTATAAATAGCTAAAGCATTATGAAAGCAATTTCCAGGCAAATAAACGAAGTTCTCTCCGGCTGTTACTCAGCCGGGGAAGTTTCTGCACTCACACGCATAATTGCCACGGAGCTGCTTGGCATTCCGCAGATGACGTTCTTTCTAAAGGATGACGTTACACTGACTGCTGAGCAACAGACACTGCTTGGTAATGCAATTGAACGGTTGAAGAAGCAAGAACCGATACAGTATATTCTTGGTTATTGCGACTTCTGCGGGCTCAGGTTCAAGGTTACCCCTGCGACACTTATTCCACGTCCCGAGACAAGCGAACTTGTCGAGTGGGTGGCAAGCGAAGCCACAGGCAGTGAGAGCATTCTTGATATTGGCACGGGAAGCGGTTGCATTGCAATTAGCCTTGCACACAGACTACAACAAAGCAAAGTAACAGCATGGGATATATCACATGATGCGCTTGCCGTGGCTGCAGAGAATAGCAAGGCAAACGGCTGCAATGTCACATTTGAACATGTTGATATATTGGCATACCAGCCCACCGATGCACAGTTCGACATAATCGTGAGCAACCCACCTTATATAAAAGAGAACGAGAAGGAGGCGATGCACAGCAATGTGCTAGACTGGGAGCCCCACACTGCCCTGTTCGTTCCCGACAGTGACCCGTTGCTATTCTATCGCACCATAGCCGAAAAAGGCTTGGCGCTTTTAAAACCCGGCGGACGTCTCTTTTTTGAGATAAACCGCGCCCACGGCAATGAGACAATGGAGATGCTTGCTGCACTTGGATACACTGGTATTGAACTGCGCAAGGATTTTGCCGACAATGACAGGATGATTAGAGCTGTGAAGAACAAACCATACAACGTATGAGGTTGAATAAAACACTTACTCCCGGTGAAGCCCTGAACAAGGCAGCAGCCTACTGCACGCTGTGCGAACGCTGCATAAGCGAGGTGAGCACTAAGCTCACTGCATGGGGTGTGCCACAGGGCGAACAGGAGAAAATCATTGCAAGGCTCACCGATGAGAAATTCATTGACGAGGCACGCTACTGCCGTGCGTTTGTAAATGACAAGGTGCGTTTCAACCGCTGGGGACGTATAAAGATTCAGGCAGCACTGCGCGACAAGAGGCTGCCGCGCGAGTGTGTAAGCGAAGCCATGGATAACATTGACGAGGAGCAGTACATGAGTGCGCTTGCCGAGGTCATTGCGGCAAAACGCAAGGAGCTAAAAGGAAAAGATGACTTTGCCACACAGCAGAAAATTATACGCCACGCGGCGAGCCGTGGATATGAACCGTCGCTTATTATGAAAACCATCAACTACAAGGGCGATGAAATGGATTTCTGACCTTATTGACCTGATATTTCCGCGCTGTTGCATGGTGTGTGACGAGTTGCTGTCGCCACAGGAAAGGGATATATGCCTTGACTGTATGAGCAAGCTGCCCAAGATTGAGAAACTGCATCTTGAGGAGATTGAAAAGGTCTTTTGGGGCAAGGTTGAAATTGAACGCGCGACATCGTACATCTACTATCACAAGAACTCGCCATACAACAACGTAATCCACTATCTCAAATACAAGAACCGTCCCGAGCCTGGCGAACGTCTTGCCTTTATTGCAGCAAAGGAGATTGCCGAAACGGGGTTCTTTGACGGCATTGATGCCATTGTACCCCTCCCCCTTTCAAAAAAGAAACTCAAGGAACGTGGTTATAACCAGTGTGACTACATTGCGGCAGGAATATCACGTGCTACCGGCATTCCGGTACTCAAAGGAGCAGTTGTACGCACCACTGCCAACGAGACGCAGACACACAAGAACCGCGACGAACGCTGGAAGAATGTTGAAGGCATATTCGCACTTGACCGCCCGCAAGATATTGAGGGCAAGCATGTGCTCCTGTTGGATGATATCCTCACTACCGGTGCTACCCTTGCCAGCTGCGCAAAGACAATACAGGCCGGTTGCAACTGCAGGATAAGCGTATTCACGTTGGGGTATACTTATAATGGCATATAGCAAAGTTCCTACGTCCTTTAAAAACCGGAGTGGTGATGAAATTAATCTCCTCCGTCACTACGTGACACCCCATCTTACTTAAGCAAGAGGAGGACTGAGTACTTTAATTGAAATTTTGTCTGATTATATAAGTAATTTAGTACTTCACTTGTTTTTATCAAGGGGAGCTGTCGGCAGGCCGGCTGAGGGGATAAATGAAAGATGTTTAAACATGACAGAAGTTGCTATCCAGTTCCTCAACTCATTCTTTTAATCAACATCACAAAAACATCGTGGATGATTTCTGTTTGAAATCACCCACGATATTTTATCTTAATCTCAGGATTTTCTTTTCAACATGTTACCGATGAACCTCAGCACGTCGGCCACCCAAAGCACAGGTGAAGTAATCAGGAGTATCAACCCCCAATCGACAGGCGAGAGAGGCTCTACGCTGAATAGTTTACCTGCGAATGTGACAATGAGCACCTGCCCCAAGAGAATGACCGCCGCAATGAGCAGAAAACTGCCACTGAACGACTCCTTGACCTTCTGCGGGTTGCGGAACAGGTCTATGAAATCCTGAATGAGGCTACGCCCCGTATTGAAATACTTTGCATTGAACAGGTTCCAGAACTGCAGCATAACAAACACAGAGAAGAAGACTGCAAGTTCATAGCCACCCAGATGTTCCTTAACCTTTGACATGCTGAAGAAGCCTGTCACAAAGAGTTTCAATGAATCGAGGTTCATAAGCTGGGCAACGCTATTGATATCCACATGCCACAATAGTTGCCATAGGCCAATGAGGAAGAGGAAGAAGAGTGCTCCCACACAGGCAATCCTCAGGAGCATAGGTCTGTTGAGGATATGGCTCCTGGGGTCACGCGGACAGTGATAGAGCACAGACCTGTCGGCCGGCAAAGACGATAGCGCCATTGCTGCAAAGGTGTCCATAATGAGGTTTACCCACAGCATCTGCGTAACCGTAAGCGGAGAATCGGTTCCCATAAAGGCACCGAACAGCACTATAAGACACGCACAGACGTTGATTGTCATCTGGAACAGAATGAACCTGCGTATGTTCTGATAGAGTGAACGCCCCCACATTATGGCCTTGTTTATGCTTGCAAACGAGTTGTCGATGATTGTTATGTCGCTGGCCTCCTTGGCACGCGATGTTCCGTCGCCCATCGAGAGACCGACCTGTGCCTTACTCAGTGCCGGAGCATCGTTGGTTCCGTCACCCGTAACAGCCACCACATGATTGCATTCCTGAAGAAGGGTAACAAGGCGGGCCTTGTCATTAGGACGTGCGCGCGACAGAATCTTGAAACTGTCGCTGTTAACCAGCTCGCGCGCCTCTTCATCACTCATGGCCTCGAACTCAGGACCTGTTATCCTCTGAGGCTCCTCGTCCTCGCCGACAAGACCTATCTGACGGCCGATTTCATTGGCTGTACCAGGAGTGTCGCCCGTAACGATGATAACCCTTACATGGGCATTCTCACGACACATTTTCAAAGCCTCGGGCACATCTTCCCTTATTGGGTCGGCAATACCTACGACACCCAGGAATACGACTTCCTGCGGATTGTTCTCATCAATACGCTGATAGGCGAAACCCAGCGTACGCATTGCACGCTTCTGGTATGCAGCCAAAGCCTCGTCGACCTGTTCTTTGGTTCCCTCACCGGCAATGCTGTCACACATGGCCAGAACGACCTCGGGGGCACCCTTGATGAAACGTACTGGCTGTTCTCCAGCGCTGAGGATAACAGTTGACTGCATATTCTTGGTCTCGGTAGAGAATGGCAACTGATGCAGATATTCGGCATTCTCGCGGTACACATCATAGTCCTGTCCATTCTTGTGCATCCATTTCAGGAGGGCTACCTCAGTTGGGTTGCCTATGGTCATGAGTTTACCTTCTTCGTTCTTAGAGACCTCGGCTGTTGAATTTACCGCCATGTTTGCCCTGACAAGTTCAAACTCCTCGTCGCCGCCAAACAGACAGGTATCCATCACTGTCATCTGGTTTTTGGTAAGCGTTCCGGTCTTGTCGGTACAGATGACCGTTGCCGCACCCATAGTCTCGCAGGCATGCAGTTTGCGTACAAGGTTCTTCTCCTTCAACATGCGGCGCATACTCAATGCAAGACTCACTGTAACACTCATTGGCAATCCCTCGGGCACAGCAACCACAATAAGCGTGACTGCAATCATTATTGAGGCGAGAACGAACTCCACAAGTTCTATGACACTGTTGCCGGAAGTATTGGCAAACAGCAGATAATACATGAGACGGCCAACGACAATGAGCACCGCAAACACAAAACTTACTATAGAGATGAACTTACTCAACTGCGCAAGCTGTCTGTTCAACGGGGTCTCGACATCACTGCCCTCGTTAATCTTTGCAACGCCCTTGCCCTCCTCGGTATCAAGGCCGATGGCTGTGACCCTGTAGACTGCAGTACCTTCAATCACTGTAGAGCCACGCAAAAGGAAATTTGACCTGTATGTGGCATCATGGTCAAAATTCTCCTCGACGGTAGTCTTGGTTGCATAGAGTTCTCCTGTAAAGTTGGACTCGTCGACGCGCAGCATATTCGACTCAATGAGTTCTCCATCGGCAGGCACCTCGTCACCGCTTTCAAGCTTAACGACATCACCGACTACCACATCGTGCTTCTTCACAAGCATCATCACGGGGTGACGTCTGCCGTTGACGTAACGGAAGACCTTTACAGGACGTGCATCCTTGACTTTGTTGAGTATCTCGAACTCCTTGCCGGCCTTTACTTCAAAGATAAAGGCCACGCCGGTTGCCAACAGCAGAGCCAGCAGCACGCCCATAGGTTCAAGGAACAAAGACCAGCCTTTGTCCATCCATATGAACTCGTACCCCGAGACAATCAGCGAAAAGCCGAAGACTACAAGAAGTACTATTATTATCGGGTCCTTGAATTTCTCGAGATATTGTACCCACAGCGACTCCTTTTCGGGAGGCGGTATGCGGTTCTTTCCTATTCCGTCCCTAACCTCTTGGGATTCATTCGAAAGGCATTTATATCTATTGCTTCTTTTCATTTTTACGGGTATATTTTCGGTCAACATCATGACACAAGAGCCACGTTATCAACGAAACTCAAGAGACAGATGTTCTGACTACCGGCTTAATATTCCTGAGCCGAATTTACAAATTCCTTACAAAGATAAACGAACCTGGGAGATTGTCAAAATAAACGGGTTCTGTTTTTTCAACCCGCACCTTTCACTATATTTGCATGATGAACAAAAGTAAATAAACATGTCAACATTCAAAGATAAAGTAATCATTGTGACAGGCGGAGCATCGGGAATAGGCCGATGCATTACCGAAGAGTTCCGGAAGTGCGGCGCAACAGTTTACGTCATAGACAAAGCCGAGGGAGAGCATTATGTCGGAGACATTGCCAGTAAAGAGATGCTTGAGGCCTTTACCGCACATGTACTCCAAAGACACGACAAGGTGCACTGCATAATAAACAATGCCTTGCCACTGATGAAAGGCATTGATGAGTGTTCCTTCGAGGAGTTCCAATACGCACTCAATGTAGGCATCACCGCCCCATTCTACCTGACCAAGCTTTTCATGCCCCACTTGGCAGAGGGGGCCTCGATTATAAACATCTCTTCATCGCGCGACCGCATGAGCCAACCGCAGACCGAGAGTTACACTGCTGCAAAAGGCGGCATTGCAGCACTCACGCACGCACTTGCCGTAAGCCTTGCAGGAAAAGCGAGGGTCAATTCAATCTCACCAGGATGGATTGACACCGCCTTTACGGAATATGACGGTGCCGATGCTATACAACATCCTGCCGGGCGTGTGGGCACGCCAAAGGATATCGCCGAAATGGTGCTGTTCTTGTGTAGCGACAAGGCCGGTTTCATTACAGCAGAGAATATATGCATTGACGGAGGGATGACCCGCCAGATGATATATCATGGCGACAATGGATGGAAACTCGATATCTGAAAACAGCCATTTTCCGCCATTGCACCCTGCATCAAAAACAGAAGCATCATTTATTGTAGAAGAGAAATATTCTCATTATATTTGCGTATACATCTTTACACCCATAAGCTGTCGTCGAGGCATCTCAAGGAGTACACTGACAAGCAATGGCCGGTAGAATAGATGTTGACTACAGGCATTAGACATACAGTATAAATAATCATTTTACACAATGGTTGACAAAAATCAGTATTATGCATTCATCAGCCACACCTATGGGAAGCCATACAATGACAACGAATACAGAATAACAAAAATCACTTACAAGCCATCAATAAATCCTCTTTAAGGGCAGAATCATAAGATTGTATAAAGAGAATTGTACAAAAACACAACTGACAATACCAAGCACATGAAAGAGAAAATAACAGAACTGGCATATTCAATATTTGACTGCAACAGATTCCTGGACTCTTTTGAGTTCTGGCAGCATTCCGACGAAGCAGATTTCTACACAATAGCATTGTGGACACTCATCCCGTTCATGGTGTTACTGGCATTTGTTTTATTTTTCAATAGCAAGAAGAGTGCAAAGGTAATGAAAACCGTTTCAAAGAACCTGTTACCGATATCTGCAGGCATCTGGATTGCTGGTTTCATCATCTACCTGACAGGAATGTACAGCGCCGAACTCGGTTTTCTGTCAATTGCCCCAAGAGCAATAATTTCTGCATTCAAAATGTTCGCTGTATCAAATGACATAGGACGTGTGCAGGATATATTTCAGAAAGACATCATATACATGACAGCGTTCTCACTTGTACATTTTGCCGCTGCATTGACTACATCACTGTTCATATTCAAGATGATTGGCTACAAGCTCAGTTCGGCTTTGAAGATTGCCATACACAAGCTGTTCAAATCAAAGAACAGAGCTGTACACCTGTTCTGGGGAGTAAACGAGGCGTCGTGCCTGATGGCCGAGGATATAAGGAGACATCACCCTGATGACACAATAATCTTTGTGGGCATGGAGAAAGAGAGTGATTCCGACTCTCAAAAGAAGACAAGCCTCAGCAACATTACAAGGGCAATAAAGATTAAGAGCAGCGAGATTGCACGGTTAGATAACATTGACGCACTTGTTGACAACTGTCTAAACGGACCCGCCGGACTAAATGAACAGGAGCAGAAAGATGTATTCACATCATTGCGTCTGAGAAACATCGGCGAAATAATAGAAAAGAGCAAGAAAGTTTGTTTCTATTTCCTCTCGGATGACGAGGCACTGAACATTGCCGGAGCACTGAACATGTTGCACGACAAAAGGATTTGCCACAGAGACAGTAATGAGAATATCGTTTACGTACATGCACGCAGGGATGCCAACAACGAGGTTTTTGACCACTACGCACAGTATGGCAACGGTAACATGGGTGTAAGAATCAAGATAATAGACTCGGCATATCTCTCAGTAACTACACTCAAACAAAGGGAAAGCGCTTTGCCGGTAAACTGCGTAGAGATAGATAAGGCGACCGGTACAGTAACCTCACCATTCACAGCCATGATTATCGGCTTTGGCAATACAGGTCTTGAGGCTTTCAAGTTCCTGTACGAGTTTTCGGCATTCATTGGCCCCGACATGAATAAAAGTCCATTCAAGTGTTATGCCATAGATGAGAAGATGAACAGTATTGCCGGGTTAGTCCGTCAAAAAATGCCAGCCATTGGAGAAGATGAACTGGAATTGATTCAGGCACCTGTTGACTCAGAAGTATTCTGGGACAAGGTAAAGGCTACAATCAACGGGCTGAATTATATTGTCATTGCACTCAACAACGACAACGCCGGGCTTGCATTGGCCGTAAACATGTTCAAATATGCTTTAAATTCACGTGGCACGTGCCAGGCACCACTCAAGATAATGGTAAGATGCTACAATGCCGGCAATGCAAAACGCATACGTGAAGCTGCTGAAAGTCTCAACAGTTCGACTGCAGGATACAACATTGAGATTTGTCTTTTTGGAGAGGAGAAGGATTTGTACTGCTGCGACACTATTCTGTCCGACAATATTCTCACCGCAGCACAGGAGTTCAACAAAGTGTATGAAAAATCGGACATCGACCCCGAGAAGTTGTGGCAGAAGTGTTTCGGCGAAACAGAAATCACACGGTTAATTACAAAGAAGAACATGTCGCGTTACCACGCAATACGCGACATAAACCGCAGAATAGCACAGAACATCTCGAACACCCTGCACCGCAGTACTAAAATGATTCTTATGGGACTGGGCAACGGCTGTTCCAAGGAGAGACTTGATGCATACATTGAGTATGCCGAAAGCAGAAAGGCCGAGACCACCACATATGAATGCGACAGTAACGATGCCAGACTGCTTGTCATCATAGCTATGGTGGAACATGAACGCTGGATAGCATCGCACAAACTTATGGGCTATGTATATGGCAAGGAGAATGATATTGTCAAGAAACACAACGTATATATATGTCCATGGGAAGAATTGAGTGAGAACATACAGTCATATGACTGCAATGTGGTTGACACAACTCTAAAACTGGCAAGGACAAAGTAACACCCAGCATCAGCGAGGTGAAAGGTGAAAACGGAGAGGTTAAAGTTATCTATGACCTCACAGGCTTCATACAAGCAGCAGAGCCGACATAAGTATTCAAAGAATAAACCGACAAAATCAATAAGGAGATGATAAGAGTCAACATAGATCTGATTCCAATGGTGAGTTACGCCTTGGTTCAGAACAAAGTCGCAATCATCAGAAACATAACAGTAAAGAACGATAGTGACACAAACTATGAGAACCTGACTGTTAAAGTAAGTTTTGACCCGGAGTTTGCCGACACTCTCGTAGAGCACATCGTGAGCCTGCCTGCCGGAGAGTACTGGAAGGCAACTGACATGCACCCTGCAATAAACAGTTCCTACATATGCAACATTACCGAGAAGGTCACAGCCAAGACAACGGTTCAGGTCATCGGTAAGAATACTGACGTAGAGGGAGAGAACGGAATCCTTGCCCACGTGACAAAGGAAGTGGACATTCTTGACTATTGTCAATATTGGGGAAACTCCTTCATGTCACAATACCTTGCAGCATTTGTAACGCCAAGACACATAGCTCTTGACCCCATTATTTCACGTGCCACACAGATTCTGGAGAAATGGACCGGAAACTGTTCTTTGAGTGCATATCTTCAGGATGTCCCCAATCGTCCAAAGAAGATTGTGGGTGCATTGTACGAAGCGATATCGGAGCAGAACATCACATACTGTTACCCCACAATGACTCTTGCCAAACACGGACAGAAGATAAGGACATGCGAGGAGTTGCTCAGCGAAGAACGCGGCAAAAGGGGATGTTGCCTTGACATGGCACTCCTCATGTGTTCGTGCCTTGAGGCCGTAGGCCTCCACCCGTTGCTTATAATGCAGGACGACCACGCCTTTGCCGGATGCTGGCTGATAAACGACATGTTTGCCGACAGTGTGAATGATGACCCTACTGTCATAACCAAACGCACTGCCGAGGGCATAAACGAGGTAATTCTTGTTGAGACAACGGGAGCCAATGAGGGCTGCAGACTTTCCTTTGACCAGGCCGTCTCTGCCGCAAATGAGAAAATAAAGAATATCAACAAGTTCGAATATGTACTTGACGTATCACGTGCAAGACTTGCAGGAGTACAGCCAATTCCACAAAGGATATACAATGGACACGAATATGAAGTTGTAAATCCCGACCCTGTAAATGGGCCTCATGGCACGCCCGAGGATTTGGGAGAAATTTACACTTTCAGGAAGGACCGCAACGAACTGAACCGCTTTGACCTTTGGGAACGACGCCTGCTTGACCTGAGCACACGCAACAACCTTCTGAACATACATTTTACCAGGAATACTTTGCGCATAATGGTCTCTTCACTGACAGAGTTGGTGAAACCATTATATGCCAACAAGGAGATAAACATCATAGAACGCCCCGAGGATTGGGGTACAGCAACTGCGAGCAAGGATCTTGGAGAAAGGATTAGTGACGATGACCCCATACATGACCTGCTGCGCAAGGAGGTTGAGAGTAACCGCCTCAGGTCATATCAGAAGGACGAGACACTTACAAAAACACTTACAAACCTATACCGTACCTCACGCCTGACATTGGAAGAGAGTGGAGCCAACACACTGTTCATAGCACTCGGTTTCCTCAAATGGTTCGAACCAGGCAGAAACATGCCGTTTTTTGCGCCCATTATCCTCTACCCTATCCGCCTTGAAAGGAAATCGGCGAATAAGGGTTACTACATGACAAGCCGCGAGGAGGACCCTTTCCTGAACGAGACACTGTTCGAGTTTCTTAAGCAGAACTACAGCATAGAGATTCCCGATGTAACCTCGGCCCTACAGAACGAAAATGGAGTCGACACCAGATATATCCTGGCTGCTGTGCGCAAAGCAATAATGGAACAGGAGAATTGGGACGTCATTGAAGAGGCCACCATCAGCATCTTCGAATTCAACCGTTTTGTCATATGGAACGACTTGAAATACAATCGCCAGAGGATACAGGCACACCCCCTTGTTTCCAGCCTTGTCGACGGCAAACTCCACGAGGGAATAGCAGATGGCGCGGATACTCTCAAAGAAGAGACACGTTCAAAGGATGTGGCGTTGCCAATCAGCGCCGACTCTTCACAGCTGGCAGCAATCATCGATTCGGCAGCAGACAAGAGTTTCGTTCTGCATGGCCCCCCGGGAACAGGAAAGTCACAGACCATTACCAACATTATAGCCAATGCACTGTTCCATGGCAAACGGGTTCTTTTTGTAGCTGAGAAGATGGCTGCACTTGAGGTTGTACAGAAACGTCTTGCAGCCATAGGACTTGCACCGTTCTGCCTTGAGTTGCATTCCAACAAGACTAAGAAAAGTCTTGTAATGGAACAGTTGCGCAAAACCACCGAAGTAATGCAATCTGCTGCTGACAATGCTTTTGCCGACGAGGCTGAACATCTCGACGAACTGAAAAGGGAACTGGACGGCCACGTGGAACATCTTCACAGAGTGCATCCTTGCGGATGGTCAATATACGACTGCCTTGCCATGTACTCGGCAATTGGAGTTGGCAAAGTTGTCAACATTGACGAAAATTATATAAAAGTTCTTACTCCACAAAAGTATCGCGAGCATGAGGAGACTATTGAAAGTTTCATGTCGGTAGCCGAAATCATCACAGGGCAAGGAAATAGTTTAAAGGGGATAGGACTTACCGAGTACTCGCCAAAACTGAGAAACCAGATTACCGGCTGCATAAACAACACGGTACAGGATATCAGGGATTTTACGGACACAATATCTCCTTTGTCGGGAGTGATTGGTAACGGGATGTGCAGTTTCACCAGAAAACAGCACCAGGCCATGTATGACATTGCCACGACATTACATGGCAATGAGATACCAACAAGCCTTATTGTCGGCTTTGAAAGCAGCATGCTTAGCGCATTGGAAGAGTTGGCTGCACTTAGAGAAGAGCTGGAAACAGCGAAATGCGGTCTGCAAGACAAGTATCAGGATAAAATTTTTGAGACAGAATATGAGGGTTGGCGCCGGATGTGGTTGAATGCCGAGAACAAATGGTTCCTGATGCGCCACATTGACCGCAATAGTGTAATCAAAAAATTCTCTTCACTCACCAAAGGCGGGAGACAGATAGACAAAACGGAGATTATACCCCTTTTTGAAACCCTTGACTGTATTCACAACCTACAGAAGAGATATAATGAAACTGTTGAGCTTACATTCAATTCATACGAGACAAGGAGGGAACTGGCCAAGGCAAATGCATCCTGCCTTAATTCATATAAGGCAGGACTGTCAAGACTGCTCACGGCATTCACATCTCTTGAACTCACGGTACAGTCGGTTTCGGGAATGTACATGGCAGGCTACGACAGTTTCATGGCCAAGCATGGCAAGACACTGGAGAGATACATTGCAGCATATGACAGGTTCAACAACAGTCTTACCGCGTTGGAAGCACTCACCTGTGCATCATTGGATTACTTGTCACTCGCCAAACTGGACGAGACCCTCTCACTCTGGAGTGCAAATATAGAGAATCTGCGCAGCAAAGTAGCATACAATAATATACGTGCGCAAGTGTGCGATTCAGGACTCGCCACTGTAGTTGAAAGTTTTGAGAAAGGCAACATTGAATTCAACCACATTGCTGACATATACAACAAGAGTCTTTTCAAGCATTGTGCCGACTATTACATATCGCTGGATGACGGACTCAGTTTCTTCCAGTCCATTCTATTCGAGGAGAAGATACAGAGATTCAGGAAACTGTGCAACAAGTTTGAAGAGCTTACACAAAAGGAACTGAGAACAAGAATGGCCGCAATGCTGCCGGCACTGCACAAGGAGGCCGCACAGAGTTCTGATGTGGGATATCTACAGAAATGTATTAGAAACGGATGCCGTGGAGTTTCAATACGCAAATTGTTCGACACTATTCCCGACCTGATATCAAGGATGTGCCCGGCCATGCTCATGAGCCCACTATCTGTATCGCAGTATCTCAGCCAGGAGTGGCCGCAGTTTGACCTGGTTGTCTTTGATGAGGCCTCACAGATGCCTACATGCGAAGCCATAGCAGCCATATCACGAGGCAAGAGTGCAATAATTGTAGGTGACGAGCACCAGTTGCCGCCGACAAGTTTCTTTGTAGCCGACAACTTCAGCGAACAGCATTCCGAAAGCGAAGACCTTGAGAGCATTCTCGAAGATTGCCTGGCAATGTCAATGCCACAGAAGCACTTGCTGTGGCACTACCGCAGCAGGCACGAGAGTCTTATTACGTTCAGCAACCGCCACTTCTACAAGAACTCGCTGCTGACATTCCCGTCAAATGACGACATGGCAACAAAGGTGTCGTTGGAGTTCGTAAACGGAGTCTACGAACGAGGCAGCGGACGTCATAACAAAGAGGAAGCCAAAGCCGTACTCAAGGAAATTGAACATCTGCTATCGACAGATTCGGGCAAGAGCATCGGTGTAGTGACATTCAATGTCAACCAGCAGTCTCTCATTGAGGACATGCTCAATGACATGCTTCGCAAGAACCCGAAACTGGAGGTTGCTGCAGCCAACTTGCATGAACCGATATTTATAAAGAACCTTGAGAATGTACAGGGTGATGAACGTGACGTCATTCTCTTCTCGGTTGGTTACGGCCGCGACAAATCGGGTAAAGTAGCCATGAATTTCGGCCCGCTGAACCGCAACGGCGGCGAACGGCGTCTGAATGTGGCGGTTTCACGTGCTAGGTGCAGCATGAAAGTATTCTCTTCGTTGCGCCCCGATGAGATAGACCTCTATCGTTCCAATGCAAAGGGAGTGCAATATCTAAGGTCGTTCCTTGAATATGCCGAACGCGGCAAGAGTGCACTCATGAATCTTGAATACGCGCAGAAGCGAAAGGAGAAGGATGCCTTAGTTGAGTCTGTAGCAACAGCCCTGCGCGAAAGAGGATATATGATAAACACCGATGTAGGTTCATCAGAGTACCGCATTGACATTGGCATAATTGACCCGAAGAACCCGGAATGTTATCTGCTGGGTCTTTTGTGCGACGGCTACAACTACACCGTTTCAACCACAGCCCACGACAGGAATGTCACGACGCCGGCCGTACTCTCTCAACTGGGGTGGCGCACGTATAATATATGGTCAATTGAATGGTGGGATACCCCTAGACATGTGCTCGACTGTATAACAAGAGAGATTGAACGTACAGTCTCAATGCAGGAGGAAGAACCCGTGATTATAGAAAAGCCTCTTGTGGAAGAAACGGAGGAACCGGTAGAAATTGTCCAGGAGACGAAGGAGGATGCACAGGAATACGTATCGGCTGTACTAAAAAAACGTTCAGGCGACTCGGCACTGTTCTCACAGGGAGAATATACACGGACTGTAATCAAGGACATAGAGACGATTCTCGATGTAGAAGCGCCAATCAGCCGTCGTTTGCTGATAAAGAAACTGCTTGGCAATTACAACATAAGCCGTAACGGGAACCGTATAAACGCATACCTTGCCGAACTGTTCACAAAGATGCAACTTGTAACCAGCGGCAAAGATGACATTTTCTTCTGGAAAGACAGGGAACAGTTCGACAACTATAGGGGATTCCGTACAGCATCGGGAAGAGAAGCGTTGGACATAGCACCCGAAGAGGTAGCTCAGGCAGCCATAAAGGTTCTTAAGGAACAGTTTGCCATCAATGAAGAGGGCCTCATTGCCGAAACGGCGCATCTGCTGGGGTATGCAAGCGTACGCGACAATGTACTCACCTCAATGAAAAGAGGTATAGAATATGCTGTCAACAGCAGGAAAATTGTACTTGACGGGGAGAGGTACAGATTACCGTAAAAGGCACTGCTGCCATATGAGATAAATAAAGAAAGAATGTGCGAACATTTGTACGTACAGGATTATTGATAATAATGAATAACTACTAAAAAAACAGTTATGGAAACAAAAGAAAAAGTATTGCAAGTGATGACCGATGCCGGCGAGCCATTGAACGCCGGCAAGGTTGCCGAACTCAGCGGTATTGATCGCAAGGAGGTTGACAAGGCTATGAAACAGCTGAAGGACGAGGGCGCGATTATTTCGCCTGTACGCTGCAAATGGGAGCCAGCCAAATAAGATGATTCCGGCTGCAAGCGCGCTTGCAGCCGGAATTTTCAATAGAAATATAGCATCCCTCAAACACGGTCTACAGAATTCCGCCCACGGGTTGCGCCTCGCTGTTTTCGGTCGGCAGTTGCGCCAGCAGTTCGGGCGGAATACCCTCCATGGATTCTCCCTGCGCGGCCTGCTGTTCGTTTCGCCTTATTGCCTCGAGAATCTTCGTAGCAAACGGATAGGAACTGTTCTCGAGCATAGTCTTCACATCTATAGCATTCGAACGGAAAAGATCCATGAGAAAATCATTGGCAATGAACTGATAGGCCGGTGTATTGTATCCGTCCGATATTGTAAGGTCGAACTCACAGTTCTGCACCTTGTCGGGGTTGTACCACTTGGCCTCATCGCTGTAATTGCTGCCGGCAAGGTCTATATAATGCGTCTCGCCGTAGTACTGCTGTATGGTCTTCATAACCTTGACATCCCTGCGACGGCGGAAGTTCCTGAAACCGTCGAACAGTCCTTTGAGATTCAGCGACGAATTCTGTGTCTGCTGCGCATAGAGTGATGCCGGAGTACCAGCCTTGGGTGCCTGTCCCTGCATGGCGGAGTTCACACCCGAAATCTCATTGATGAGCCTCAACTGCAGATTCAGCAGTTCAAAGTCCCCGGCAACGGCTGCACCGCTATTGTACTGGCGCACTACCCCGTCAATGCTCTGCCCCGGTTTAAGTTTCACGAACAGCACTCCATTGTAGCGTACATACTCATCAATGACCTCCTCGCGCGACATGCTCTCAAAAGCCTCATCGTCGACAACAAGTACACCCTTTGACGATGTCCCGCGAATAAAATCAATGAGGGTTGCAGTGCGGTTGATGGCGCGTTGCTGGTCTATGAACTGTTCCACAAAGTTGCCCAGGCGCCCTTGAATCAAAGGGAAAAGATGCAGTACGTAATTGTGCTCGCCATGCCAATAGGGGCTGCGCCCCTCCTGCAACACATCGCCATAAGGAGTCATGTAACGGTAGTACCAATAGCGTTCGGTAGCATACTCATACTCGATGAGCAGCAAGGCATCCTCGTCAAGCCCCTTGGCAGAGCCCTCGTCAATGCGGCGCCGGTTCTCAGCATCAAGCATCGCCTTGCTTGCGTCATTGTATGGCAGATATCCCCATGTTCCATTGCTGCTGTCACTCCAGCGATATGAGTCACGCGACTCGAGTCTCCAACCAAGTATCACACGACACAGGTTACTGTGCGACGGCGAGTAGAACGAGAGGTTCCTCGACTCGTCGCCCTGCATTGCCCTACTCCCGGAAAGTACCGACTGCGATGCGCCACCATATATATCCTTGATGCGCTGTTTCTCCTGCGATGTGGTACCGAAGTGAGCAAGCACATCGTCAAGCGGAAGGTCAAACAGTTCACCAATGCAGGTAAGTCCCCACATGCGCACATCCTCAATATTGGTATTGAAGAAGAGGCGCGAAGGGTTTACAGGATATATCCACACGTCGCGACGACCGTTCGACGGGTTCACGCCATACTCTACCCTCTGCGCCGTCATGCCGCCATTGAGCAGCATACGCATGCAGTCGGCATCAACCTCCTCCATCTCATTGATGTCGTGTACATACTCTATGGCAACAGACATCATCTCGCCCACCTTGTTCTCACCCTGGTCGCGTGCGACGCACACCGGACGCATGAGGTTCTGGCGCAACTGTCCGTCGATGTTGCCAAGTATGGGCGCAATCATATTGTTCTTCAGCGGCACCTTGCCGTTCTTTTTTATGAGTTCCCCCTCGGTTATCTGTGCAAGGGTGTCAGGGTCGGTAACATAGTCGCCCCATTGGTCGCCATAGCTGTACATGAGGCTACGACGCAATTTGCGCCGTGCCTCATCAAGGGCATTCCAGCATGCGGCACACTCGCTGAGGAACTCCGTGGCTGCACTGTTGCTGCTCACGGGGCGCGGTGTGCAAGCATTGCTCTTTGCCTTCACCCTCTTGTCTAAAAACTTATTCATTCTTACACTCATTTAATCAGTTCATTTCAAGCCTTCGTCTCTCACGTTCACGTTCCTCCTCCTCGGCCCTTCGCCTCTCCTCTTCTCGCATAAGTTTCTCCTTCTCGGCTTTCTTGCGGGCATTCCTTATGCGCTTGTACTCCTCCCAGCCGGTGGGGTCGCGCCTGATTGTAGGGTCAGGAATATTGAAATACCTGAACACCCCCGGGAAGTACTTCATGAAAAGAGCTTCACTCTCACTCCTGTCGAGCCCGCTACGTGGCAGTCCACTGTTCTCCCTATCCTTTGCAGTTGCAACTCGCAATGGACCTTCGTCTGAGCCGTTCCCTGCTGCATCCATAATTATCTCTATAGGCCCCCAGAAGAACTTACGGTGCCTGGTGATTTTCTTCTCAAGCATCTTCTCTTTCTCCATGCGCTGCTCAGGAGTAAGGCTTTCATCCATGAGCCCGTTCATGCCACGGGTCACCCTGTAAAGCAGGTAGTCGTCCATTGTGGGGAAACGCCTCATGAACTCATCGGGCATGAATCCAAACTCATTCATGTAAGCCTCGGCAATGCCATTGCTTTCATCGAAACCGGGAATGAATTCACGCATCTTGGCAATCTTGCCGGCAAAGGCCACAGCATCGTCGTACCTTTTCCTGAAACCGGAGTTGAACTCGTTTACCTGACGTTCGACCGAACTGCGGCGTTCCTCAAAGTCGCGTGCCACACTCCTCAAAGCGCCATCGATGTAGAATTTCGACTGCGGATATAGGTAGACTCTCCTGTCGAGAAGAATCCTGTTTCGCGCCTTGTCATACATGACCGGCATTGGCAGGTCCTTCTCTACCGATACCGGCACCATTGCAAGTTCCGGGTAATCGACAAGGAATTTCCTGTCGGTTACAATATCCTTGAGGACAAACTTCACTGCACCACCTTCGGCCATACCTACAAGTGTATTCCATAGTTCATGGTCATGGGTACCCCACTTCTCCAACGGCAACTTACGCAGGTGTTCGTAGACATAAGAGTAGGTAGGCGAGTTGGCCCTGAGTGACCTGTAGAACGGGTCCTCAAGCACTGGCACTTGCTCAACACTCCCATTGCGTGTAACACGCCCGGCCGCTTCACTTTCAGGGTCACGCCTTTCGTTCCACATGTGTGCGCGCTGTTCTTCATCGGGCAAGCGGTATCTGATGTTACTGCCGGTACCCAAATCAGGCATATACCCGCCGGCTGTTTCAACATGTTTTAACACATTTTCCTTGGAATCAGCCATTCCATGCTGTAACTTTGCAACATCTTCTTGGGAAGTTAGCGCATAACGGCTTAGGTGCTCGTTGCTTACTCGAAGTAGACCTTCAGATGATGGGTTGCCTGGAATCGCACCGCCCCTCTCGCTGGAGGTTGTTTTTTTATCCACTCCATCAGGCAAACGATAATACAACTTACCATCTTGGTAATAGGGATAATCAATTCTAAGTGCTTTTCCTGTCTTGTCTACATATTCACCGTTCTTAATAAGATTGACAACACCCTCAAGAATAGCATTCGCAGCATCGTTCAGCGGAACCTCATTGGGGTAATATACATATTCAGAATATCCATTATGTTTGTCTCTGCTTATGTGTTCACCATTTTTGTAAACCACAATACTTATTTTATCATCGGCTGAGTAATTTCCCATTCTATCACCGGTTGCAGGATGAGTTGAAATACGTAAATGCAGAGAATTTCCATCGTTTGTTACAATATCGCCTTCGTAGAAATCCCCATAAAAAGATTGAGAACTTTTAGATTTCACCAGTTTTAGGCTCTCCCCAATTTTGCGAACAGCATCTTCAACAGTTTTCAAAGTTGAGAATCCACCTTGATTAATCTTTTTTATAGCCGTTTTTAGTGTTATTTCACTATTCTTTGTTAACTTTGCAACATCTTCTTGTGTAGCAAGTGAATAACGGCTTAGGTGTCCGCTGCTTCCATGAAGTAGACCTTCAGATGATGAGTTGCCTGGAATCACACCGCTCCTCTCGCTGAAGGTTGTTTTTTTATCCCACGGATTTTCAGATGAAGACTCAGCCATCCTATGGACGTTCTCCCCGCCTTGATTCTGCGCCTCATCATCAACAACACCGTACTTCTCACGTATCGCCTTCTGCTGTTCGGGTGACATCAAATCGTAATACATGAGTTCCTTGGTCTTCCTGAACGGTTTAGGGGTTGATGAGAGCAGCTTGCCTTTCTCAATTGCACTCTTTATACCCTTGTTGAACTCGGCACGGTTGTGATAGGTATTCTCGTTGAAGTGAGCCGACTTGAAATCGCCGAACACCTCCTTGATATACTCCTGCGGAGCCACGCCACGCTGCATGTACTCGCAATGGCGCTGCATGATGCGTATGAGTTCGGCCTCACTTATCTGACGGTTGCTGCCTGTATAAAGGTTCATCCTTATGAGAAGACTCTTGATGTAGTCCTTGACCTTCACATACAATGAACGTTCTGCTGGTTCCAGGCTCACACTCTCGGCAAGGTAGGCAAGATACTCCTCTATAAGAGTATAGTTGTCCACACTCTTATACTTGTGCTTGATTTTGTTTATACCGCGAAGAACCTCGGGAGAAGCTTTCCTGAAGACATCCTCCATAAAGTCATAAAGATGCTCGCCAAAGACATTCAAAAGTCCCTTGTGCCCGACAACCTCGTGCAGTACGGTCTTCTCCAGATCCTGCATGTTCTTTGCATTGGGCAGGTTGATAAATACCTTCTCTTTGTTTAGCCAACCGCTTGCAACAATCTGGTTGTTGTACTCGACGACAGCCCTGTAATCCTCGGGATCGGGTCGTACAATCTCACGTTCGTCAAAGATGTAATTCAGTTTCACGCCCAATCTCTTACCCATTTCATCGGCACGCTTGCTGTAGGCTGCAATGTCCTCCTTGGTATTCTTTGCCTCGCCAAAGCTCCACACATAGCCCGAGTTATCTTCGGGCGGAATATACATGAGACGTGGAGGGCCGGGCGTATATGACTCCTGCTTCAATCCCACTCTGTCGGCATCGCGTTCTGCAACCCAATTGTGGTAATCCTCAATCTCACGTTCCTTGACCTCCTCGTTGCTCATGCCGAAATACTCGCTAGTGAGCCCTTCCTTGAGCAGACGCACTGCGCGCCTCCTTTCGGTGCCCTTTTTAAGGCGGTCGACCTCGTCGCGCACCACCTTTTCATATTCATCGAGAGCATTGTTCTGCTTTTCGGTAAGGTTGTAGAAATGCTTGTTAATGGCCAACATCATACTGCCCTCGTCAAGCCCGTGACGTTTCTCAATCTTGCGACGCACATCGTAAAGCATCTGAACCATCCCGGCTTCCTCATATGATGCACGTTCAAGAATCTCATCAACAATTACCTTTTCACCCGGTGCAAGTTCCTCGCCGGTACACTTCTTGTAGATAGCAACTGCAATGTCATCAATGTTCCTGTTCTTCTCCCTTGCATACAGGCCTGCCTGGCGCAGGAAGTTCTCGGAACGGAATCCCCCGGTAAGTTCGGTTTCAAAAAGCACGATTCTGTTACGCCTTATCATGGCACGGTTCACCATCATATAGCTCCTGGCATTACCCGCATGGTCAAAGAGTTCATCCGACACTACTTTACCCGCAGGATTATATGTAATGACGTTCCACTTGTTGTCGTCTCTCTGCTTTACATCAAAGTCAAACGCCAAGGGCGGAGTCGTTGTTATCCTGTTGTCCACAAGGAACAGAAGTTTTGATTTTGCCGATGCAGAGAGTCTTTCGTCGGTCATCAGCTTACTGTAGGCCTCCTTTATGAAACGCGCCCTTTCGCCGCCGAATGAAGGCAGTTTAAGTTCGGCTTCTATTGCTGCCATGAGCTGTTCGGGGTTCACATTAAGCTCCCTGAGCTCGGCCTTTTCAGAATTTGAAAGAGCAAACCCCTCCTTGAGCTTGCCTTTGGCATCGAGTTTGATATCAGCCCCCTTAGGACGCCAATGCGCCATTTTCATAAGGATTAACGTTGCTGTACTCTTGGCAAAGTCCTCCATAAGGTCTATCGGTGCAATGTCAATGTCATGCTTCAGTTTTTCGATTTCCGTACCGGCGGTGAAGATGGCCGACTCGGCACTGAGCACCCCCGACGAGGCAAGCATCTTCTTTGCACCGGTAAGTCCCTTGGCCGATTCACGCAAAGGTGTACCCACGGCACCAAGGACAGCACCGGTGAGCAATCCCTTGCCGAATGAACCGGCAGCCTTGCCCATACTGACATCGTTCTGCGCAAGAAGGTCATCGACAACACTGTTCATTGCATCATAGCCACCCAAAGTGATGCCCTGCGTGCCCGAACTCACAAGAATCTTGTGCGCTAGTTTTCGGGTAATGAGCCTCTCGGCAAGTTGTGTGGCTGTGGCCGTTGTCATACCCTCGCCAAGTTTGCTTGCCAGAATCCTCGTAGACAGTCTTTTGGTAAGCAAGCCTGTAACCTTCCCCATTGCATGCATACCAACTGAGCCCATTGACGAGAACACCGGACCGTCCACCAGCAAAGAGCCCACACCGGACAACACATCTTCAAAGAAACCGGGATTATAGCGGCCAAGAGCCTCACTCTGCAACTGAGTATCGGCAATGTTGCCTGTCAAGAGGTTTTTGCCCAAGAGAGCAGCCTTTCCTGTCAATGAGTTGCCAAGTGATGACCTAAGGATATACTCGGCACTGCTCTTCGGGACTTCCTCTTCTATAATTTCGTCGAGCAGTTTCTCATACATTGCAGGCACAGCACGTTCGTTGACATACTCCTGCATGTCATATCCTCCATGCTTCACAATGGGAGCAAGGTTCTCAGTCAGTTTCAACAATTGTCTTCTCGACATCCTTTAACGGGTCGTGAGCCTTCAATGAGATATTGAAAGTCATTTCGGGATTGGCACCGACAACCGATGTGTTACGTATATAATCACTGTTAATCTCATTTTGTGAAGCCTGACGGTTTTTGTCGAGCCTCTGCTTCATATCCTTGGAAAAATCATCGTCAAGAACAGCATCAAGCGCAGCATCACTTTGCGCATACTGTCTCATGCGGCGTTCCGGTGTCTGCTTGGGAGCAACAATGTCATGAAATGTGCTCTTGAAGCGCTGGCTTACCCCATCTTCATCAGGAGTTTCAGTGCCATACCTTTGCAGGCGCAATTTAACACCGGCAACATCGGCCATGGCACCGGCACGCACCTCAGGGTTTATCTCCTTTGAAAAGCTGCCGTAACCTTTGGCCAACTCTCCAAACAGTTCATCGTCTGAGGACTCCTTTTTTGATTGGAAATCCTGTTTCACATCATCGTCGACACCGGACATGGGCGCCTGAAATGAGATGTTTCCTAAATCTCTGTTGTCAAACAAATTCATAAGCTATAGTTTTTTCTGTTATACGTACTTTTGAAATCCTTAATGGCACGTTCGAAAGTGCCCGCTGTCAATGGTCTCGCCTGCCCACGCGTGCCGTTACCTACAAAAGCTATCGGGCGCAAGGCTGCATTTACATTTCCTTTGCCCGCCTTTGCACTCTTGAATAGATTGAGCTCGGCAATCTTCCCGTTGTAATCGTTCATTGCCCTGTCATATCCGGCCTTGGCCTGCAAGTACAAAGGCTGCTGCTTGGAAAGATGCGATGTCCCGATGGAATAACGTGCTCCCTTCTTGTAGGCAGCAAAGGAGAGAAGGTTGGAAGCGAAATCCACAAATGCAGCCAAGTTGCGCTGTCGCTTGGCCTCGTTGAAGCGTTTCTCCTCGGCATCGCGCGCCTTGTCAAGGCGTTCCTTCAAATCATCATAGTCAATCATGTTCTCCATAGCGGTAATGTCTAAAGATTATTTGCCGTCATGCTTCTCCTTGCCCCACTCCACGCCAAGCAGAGCATTCTGTAGCAGATTCAGCCCACCCTGGGCAATACCGGCCGAGACTTTCTCATCAGTCCGTGAATTGGCAAGTTCGTTCGCCAGCAAAGCCTGCTTGTTCTGCCTGTGCATGGCATCGACACGCATCTTGCGGTCGTCCTCGTTTGCGGCAAGGTTGGTAAACACATTCTCCATGGAACGTAGCCCCTGTTCACTGCGCGCCATGGCATTCTCGGGGGTAGCGCCATTGATTACACCATGGGCACGGTTCTGCTCGTTGAACCGGCGCAGGCTGTTCTCAACCCTCTTGATAGCCGCACGCGATGCCGTGTTCTCAAGATAATTGCCGTAATAGTTCCTGCGGTACCAGCCATCCTCCTCGGCCTTAGCCATTTTCTGCAGTTTCTTCTGTCTTGAAGCCTCACTTGCGGAATCAAACATTCCCTTCACACTCGAATAGAGCCCCAACGTACCGTTGAGCCCTGTCAAAAACATTGATGCACTCATAACTTTTTTTGCTGCAAAAGAAATACCGCACACAAGGAACAAGGTTGCTGAATTGACAGAATCGCCACCAGACGGCAAAAGTGTCAAAACAGCAACCTCAAAAGCAGCAAGAGACGCTATCTTCGCAAATAAAGATGATGTTATGGTAAAAAGAAGAAAAGGTGAAGTAACGATTGATGATGTCCACAACGAGACCCTGGCCCTTTTCCACAGGCTCATACAGAGACTTGAGAAACTGACGCACGACTGCGAGGACCCGGGCACAATCAACCAGGCATTGAAGACGACAGCCGACTTCCTTGTAAAACTCAACAAGGAACGCGAAAACGGCGACGACGAAATCAATGCACTGCTACAGCAGACACTGCATGGCATCTGAAAACCCGAATTG